>DASXTN010000262.1:0-1643 GCA_036505435.1 Thermoanaerobaculia bacterium
GACCGATGAAATCGTCGGCGAGCAGGGCATCGAGGAAGAAGAGGCCGTCTCCTCGCTCGACTGACCCGACGGGAAGCGGCGCGATCGCACGATGAACCGGCGTCCGCGCGTTCTCCTCGGGGTCTCCGGCGGCATCGCCGCGTACAAGTCGGCGGAAGTCGTCCGCGGCCTCGTCGAAAGGGGAGCCGACGTGCGGGTCGCGATGACGCGGGCGGCGCGCGAGTTCGTCGCGCCCCTGACGTTCGCCGTCCTCTCCGGGCACGAGGTCTACCTCGAGGTCTTCGGAATCGGTAACGCCCCCGCCGTGGACCACGTCGAGCTCGCCGAGTGGGCGGACGTGCTCGTCGTGGCGCCGGCGACCGCCCATACGATCGCGCGGCTCGCGAACGGCCTCGCCGACGACTTCCTGACGACGTACTTCCTCGTCCACCGGGGACCGGTCCTCGTCGCTCCGGCGATGGAGACCCGCATGTGGGACCATCCCGCAACCCGACGCAACCTGGAGCTCCTGGCCGCCCGCGGCGCGCGGTTCGTCGGGCCCGAAACGGGATTCCTCGCCTCCGGACGACAGGGGATCGGACGGATGGCCGAGCCGCAGGAGATCGTCGAGAAGGCCCTCGCTCTGGCGACATCGGCCTACCGGGATCTGGAGGGACTGCGCGTTCTCGTCACCGCCGGGCCGACGCGCGAGCGACTCGACCCGATTCGGTTCGTCTCGAATCGCTCGAGCGGCCGGATGGGATATGCGCTCGCGGAGGCGGCCCGCGACCGCGGCGCGCGCGTCACCCTGCTCTCCGGCCCCACCGGGCTCGTCCGACCGGAAGGGATGCGCTTCGTCTCGTTCGAGAGCGCCGCCGACCTGGAAAACCTGCTTCGCGCGGAGTTTCCGGAATGTGACGTGCTCGCGATGGCCGCTGCCGTGGCCGACTTCATCCCCGAGGCGACCGTCGAGCGGCTTCACCGCGAGGGCGGTGAACGGACGCTCCTTCTCACGCCGAGTCGGGACCTGCTCGCCGACCTCGTCCCCTTCAAGCAGAAGCAGACGATCGTCGCCTTCGCCGCCGAGACCGAAGACCTCGAAGCGCACGGCCGGCGAAAGATGGAGACGAAAGGCGCCGACCTCGTCGTCGTCAACGACGTCAGCCGGCCGGACGTCGGCTTCGATGCTCCCGAAAACGAGGTGCTGATGGTTCGGCGCGATGGCGCGGCCGAGAGGATCTCGAAACGGAGCAAGCGGGAGGTCGCGGACTGCATCTGGGACGCGGTGGTGCGCGTCAGAAGCTCCGAGCGATCCGCCCTCCGCTCTCGGCTGAGGACCGAGAGCTGAGAACCGAGAACCGAGTGTCCCTTTCCGACGAGCTCGAGTTCTTCCGCGACCTCGGTATCCAGGAGATATTCGTCAGCGCGCCGGCCGCGCCCGATCTCGTCGCCGGCTCGATGCCGGATCTTGCTTCGCTCGAGCGGTTCCTCGCCGGCTGTCCTCGCTGTAAGCTCTCCCGTTCGCGCTCCCGGATCGTCTTCGGCGAGGGGAACCCGAACGCCGATCTCCTGTTCGTCGGTGAAGCGCCGGGCCGCGAAGAGGACGAGCAGGGACTTCCATTCGTCGGCGCGGCCGGCCAGCTCCTGACCAAGATCATCGAAGC
>DASXTN010000263.1:0-3125 GCA_036505435.1 Thermoanaerobaculia bacterium
AGCGACTTCGTCAGGATGTCCTGGATTCCGACCGACTCGAGCACGGCGCGAACGGGTCCCCCCGCGATGACGCCGGTCCCCGGGGCCGCCGGCTTGAGCAGCACACGCCCGGCGCCGTAGCGTCCGAGCACCGTGTGGGGAATCGTCGTCCCCTTGAGCGAAATCTGCTGCATGTTCTTCTTGGCCATTTCGATCCCCTTCTTGATGGCCATGGGAACTTCCTTCGCTTTGCCCGAGCCGTAGCCGACGCGCCCCTGGCCGTCGCCGACGACGACCAGCGCGGAGAAGGAGAAGTTCTTTCCGCCCTTGACGACCTTCGTGACGCGGTTGATGTGGACCACGCGGTCGATCAGCTCACGCCCCTGGGCGTCCCTCTCCTTTTCGCGCTCGCGCGGCGCCCGGGACATGCGACTGCTGCTCATTCGGTCGTTCTCCTCACTGGGCTCAGAACTCGAGACCACCCTGCCGGGCTGCCTCGGCGAGCGCCTTGACCTTGCCGTGATAGATGTAACCGCCGCGGTCGAACACGACGCGGGCCACGCCCTTCTCCTTCGCCCGCTCCGCCACGAGCGCACCGACGCGCGTCGCGGTCTCCCGGTTCGCGCTCGGCTTCTTCTCGCCCTTGACGGCCGGATCGAGGGACGAAGCGTGCGCGATCGTCGCGCCGCTCGCGTCGTCGATCACCTGAGCGTAGATATGGCGGCCGCTCTTGAAGATCGCCAGGCGTGGCCGCGCCCCCGACCCTTTCACGCGACGGCGGATGCGCGAACGGATGCGGCGGCGGGCTTCAGTTCTCGCTTCGGAACGGTTCATGCGTCTACTTTCCGCCGGCCTTGCCGACCTTGCGCCGGATGACCTCGTCGGCGTACTTGATCCCCTTCGCCTTGTAAGGGTCGGGAATGCGGAGCTTGCGGATCTCGGCAGCCGTCTGTCCCACCTTCTGCCGATCGGCGCCGGAGATCGTCAGCTTCCCTGCCTTCGCGTCGAGCGCGACGTTGATTCCCTCAGGGATGGGGAAGTTGATCGGGTGCGAGTAGCCGAGAGTGAAGACGACCGTCTTCCCTCGGACCTCGGCCTTGTAGCCGACGCCCACGATCTCGAGGTCGCGCGAAAAGCCCTTCGTGACCCCTTCGACCGAGTTCGCGACGAGGCTGCGGACGAGGCCGTGCCAGGCGCGCTGCTGCGGTTCGTCGTTCGAGCGGGAGAAACGAACTTCTCCTTTCTCGACCTCCACCCCGATTCCGGGAGGGACGCGACTCGCGAGCTCCCCTTTCGGGCCCTTCACCTTGACGAAGTCGCCTTCGGTTCGAACATCGACCCCCTGCGGGATCGTGACCGGCATTCTTCCGATACGTGACACGGTGACTCCTACCAGACGTTACAGAGGATCTCGCCGCCCAACCGCGCCTCGCGCGCCTTCCGGCCGGTGACGATCCCCTTCGAAGTGGAAACGACCGAGATCCCGAGGCCGCCGAGAACTTCGGGGATCTCCTTGGCGGGCGCATAGACACGTCGGCCCGGGCGCGAGACTCTTTGAAGACCGGCGACGATTGGCGCCCCTTCCTGGTCGTACTTCAATCCGACGCGTAAGACCGGCCGCCCCTGCTCCTGGACCCGTCGCCAGGAGCCGATGTAGCCCTCGTCGGCGAGCACGTGAAGAACATCCTCTTTGATCCGGGAGGCGGGGATGTCGACGCGCTCGTGCCCGGCCCGCATCGCGTTGCGGAGCCGGTTCAAGAGATCGGAAATCGGATCGTTCGTGTTCATTGCCTTACCACGACGCCTTGACGATGCCCGGGATGTACCCGGCGGACGCGTTCTGTCTGAAACAGATGCGACAGAGCCCGAACTTCCGCAGGACACTCCGCGCGCGGCCGCAGACCCGGCACCGGCGGACGGTCCGCGTCATGTACTTCGGCTTCCTCGCCGCTTTGATCCTCATTGCCCTTCTGGCCATCTTCGATCCTCTCGTCTCCCGACCGTCAGCGCCCGAACGGCATCCCGAGCCGCTTCAAGAGCGCGAGCGCGCGATCGTCGCGCCCCGCGTTCGTCACGATCGTCACGTTCAATCCTTTCGACTTGTCGGTCTTCGCGTAGTCGATCTCCGGGAAAATGAAGTGGTCGCGCACACCGAGCGTGTAGTTGCCCCGGCCATCGAAGGCTTTGGGCGAGACGCCCCGGAAATCGCGGACGCGCGGCAGAGCGATGTTGATCAACCGGTCCAGGAACTCGTACATCCGCCGGCCGCGCAGCGTCACCCGAGCGCCGATCGGCATCCCGGTCCGCAGCTTGTACGTCGCAATCGACTTTTTCGCGCGCGTCACGACGGCACGCTGGCCCGCGATCGCGGAGAGCTCCTCGACCGCACCTTCGAGAATCTTCGGGTTCGCCACGGCTTCCCCGAGACCCATGTTGAGAACGATCTTCTCCAAACGCGGGAGCGCCATGACGTTGTCCTCCCCGAACTCTTTCGTGAGCTCGGGGACGACCTGCCGCTCGTACTGCTCTTTCAGTCTCGGAACCAACTTCTCCCCTCGTTTCCCGCTTTCCATTTCCCGTCTTTCAAGCGAGCGCCGCCCCGCTCTTCTTCGCGAACCGTTCCGGCATTCCGTCCGCATCGCGTCGCCGACCGATCCGGGTACGGGTGTTGCGGTCCGGATCGACCAGCATCACGTTGGAGATGTGGATCGGCGCTTCCTTCTCCGAGATTCCGCCCGCGATGTTCTTCGACGGGTTCGGCCGCACGTGCCGCTTGATGAGGTTCACCCGCTCGACGATCACACGATCTTCGGTCGGAAGTACTTTCAGGATCTTTCCCTGCCGCCCGCGATCACGTCCGGAGACGACGACCACGAGGTCGTTCTTCTTCAACCGCGGCTTTTTCACAAAACCTCCGGGGCGAGCGAGATGATCTTCATGAACTTTCTCTCACGCAGCTCGCGGGCGACCGGGCCGAAGACGCGCGTTCCCACGGGCTCTCCCTCCGCGGAAATCAGGACCGCGGCGTTGTCGTCGAAGCGGATGTAGGAGCCATCGCGCCGGCGGTGGTTGCGGCGCGTTCGCACGATGACCGCCTTGACGACGCGCTTGCCGTGTTTCTCGACGAATGGAGAGTCGGGAGCGGC
>DASXTN010000264.1:0-5485 GCA_036505435.1 Thermoanaerobaculia bacterium
CTCCGTCTACCTTCGATGCCTCGCGGAACTGGAGGCGGAGGGGACGACGAACATCTCCTCGCAGAAGCTCGCCCGCCGCTTTCGATTGAACTCCGCCCAGATTCGCAAGGACCTGGCGACGTTCGGAGAGTTCGGTATCCGGGGCGTCGGATACGAGATCGGGTCGCTGAAGCGCCATCTCATCTCGATCCTCGGCCTCGACCGAACGCGGAAGGTCGCGATCATCGGCGCCGGCCGACTCGGGCAGGCGCTCGCCGACTACGGCGGATTCCGATCGGGCGGGTTTCGGATCACCGCGCTCTTCGACAACGACCGCGCCCGGGTGGGCTCGCGGACCCGTTCCGGTGTTCCGGTCTACGACGTCCGCCGGCTCGCTGAGGTCGTCGAAACTGAGCGCATCGAGATCGGGGTGATCACCGTCCCCGCCGCTTCTGCTCCGGAGGTGGCACGCCGATGCTGGCAGGCCGGGCTGAAGGCGGTCTTGAACTTTGCGCCCGTGCGGCTGGACGCTCCGCCCGACGCCTTTTTGAAAAACGTCGATCTGAAGATCAATCTCGAAACTCTCTCTTTCTACATCGCGCGAGCATGAGTGAGACTCTCGGGAAGCTCAAAGGAGAACTGAATGGCGTCTAAACCGAAGCCGATTTCGCCGGTCGACCGCGTCCTTCCGCGACCGAAACCCGCCGCGCCGGAGCGCAGGGTGCCCAAGCCGAAGCCGATCGCGGCGGAAAATCTGAACCCCTACGACTTCGCGCTGTTGCAGTTCGACCGCGCCGCGGATCACCTCGGGCTGGACGCTGGCGTTCGCGACGTTCTGCGCAAGCCGAAGCGGCAACTCATCGTCTCGATCCCGGTTCGGATGGACGACGGTTTGATCAGAGTCTTCCAGGGTTACCGCGTCCAACACTCGATTGCGCGCGGTCCGTCGAAGGGCGGGATCCGCTATCACCCGGGCGTGACTCTCGACGAGGTGAAAGCGCTCGCGATGTGGATGACCTGGAAGTGTGCCGTCGTGAACATCCCGTTCGGCGGAGCGAAAGGCGGAATCACGGTCGATCCGAAGCAGCTCTCGATGGCGGAGAACGAGCGGATGACTCGCCGCTACACGTCCGAGATCTCGATCCTGCTCGGCCATGACCGCGACATACCCGCGCCGGACGTCTACACGAACCCGCAGACGATGGCGTGGATCATGGACACCTTCTCGATGACGAAGGGCTACTCCACGCTGGGCGTGGTGACCGGAAAGCCACTGGCGGTCGGGGGTTCCGCCGGTCGCAATGAAGCGACCGCGGAAGGCTGCTTCGTTGCGATCGAAGAGGCTGCCAGACGCTCGAGTCTCCAACTGAATACCGCCACTGCCGCCGTCCAGGGCTTCGGCAATGCGGGTGCCGCGGTCGCGCGATTTCTCGACGAGGCGGGAGTCAGGGTCGTGGCCGTCTCGGACTCGAAGGGCGGGGTTTACGACAAACGCGGGCTCGCGCTGGAAGGCGTGTTCGCCGCGAAAGAGAGAAGGGGTTCGGTGACGGCGTTCCGGGGAGAGAAGATCACGAACGAGGAGCTCCTCGAGCTGCCGGTCGACATTCTCGTGCCTGCGGCCCTGGAGGGCGTCATCACGCGGAGCAACGCGCCCCGTATCAAGGCGCAGATCGTCGCCGAAGCCGCCAACGGTCCCACGACGCCGGACGCGGACGACATCCTGCGGAGCAAAGGAACGATCGTGATCCCCGACATTCTCGCGAATGCCGGAGGGGTGACGGTCTCGTACTTCGAATGGGTACAGGACCTCTACTCGTTCTTCTGGGAGCCGGACGTCGTGCGCAACCACCTGGAGCGCACGATCCGTCGGGCGTACGAGGACGTAGAGGAGACCGCGCGGCGCTACGACACCGATCTCCGCACGGCAGCGCTCATCCTCGCGGTCGGGCGGGTCGAGTTGGCGACGAGGATTCGGGGACTGTTTCCCTAGGGGGAGGCGAGCTCCTTTCTCGCTCGCCGCTTCGCGAGGTGAGACCGGGCACTCAGCCGCGGATCAGGACCGCCCGAACCGGCGACGCATCGAGGTCGTCGAAACGTAAAGGAAGGGCCACGAGCTGGTAGTCCCCCTCTTCCACTGCGTCGAGAGCAAGGTGCTCGAGAAGGGCGACGCCGCGCGAGAGGAGTGTGCGGTGAGCCGGCAGGTCTTCCGCGTCCGCGGGATCGATCGAGCGCGCATCGGTCCCGACGAGGATCGCGCCCTTTTCGGCGAGACGCAGGGCCGCCAGGGGCGAGAGAAATGCGCGTCCGCGCGTCCGGAAGAGTATGCGGGACGCGCGAAGACTCCTCGGTGGAAGCTCATCGGGCCCAATCTCGCCCCGGCCGGACAGCTCGACCACGCGCGCGCGCCCGACGTAGGGCTCGAGCGCCATCCTGCCGATCGTCGCTTCTCCGTCGAGGACGTGAGACGGGGCGTCGGCGTGGCTTCCGAGATGCGCGCTCATGGTGAAGCAGGTGGACTCGTAGAGCGATCCATCCACGAGGCTCGCTGTGCTCCGGAAAGAGAACGGGACATCCCCCGGCCAGGCGATCGTCCTCTCGTTGATGCGCCGGGAAATGTCGTAGATCTTCAGCGCATCCGGCGGAGTGTTTTCGTTGCGGCGTAGCGTTCCGCGACGTGCGGGTCGTACCCGCGATGGCGGGGATTGAGTGGCAGGTCGCGATACTCGGCGTCGCATCGGTAGCAGATCGTAACCGGTCGGATTCGACGGGCCACGATCCAGTCGACGAGGACCGTCGCGAGAAGAACCGGAGTGAACCAGATCCAGCCGAACTTCCAGCCGACCGCGAGCGCCAGGGCGAGAGAGACCGCAAGAAACAGGCAACCGAGGCGCTGATCGAAGTCTTTCTGCAGGAAGAAGGCACGGTTTCCGCAGAACGCGCAGCGTTCGATCGGGCCCGCCGGCGCGACGCCCTCGAAGCGCGCCGAGTAACCCTCGCCGCACTTCTCACATCGGAAATCGCCGGACACGGGCGCCGCATGGTCCTCCGCCGTCAAGCAGATCGGGCAGTAGTGGCGCTCTCGCAAGCCGGCGCTCAGGCCGGAAAGCCGGTCGCGACGGTCAAGTAGGAAGCGAGGAGCTCTCCAATCAGAACGAAAACGAGCGCGACGTAGAGGAGTCCCGTTGCGGCCTGATTGGACTTCATCTCGGCGGTCCGCCAGATGAACCACGAAAGCGTGAGGGGGCCGAGGAGGCCCCAGACCACGCGAAACAGGAAAAAGAGGGCGTCCCGGTCGAGCGAGAGAAGCGCCTCGCGCCCTTCGGGACTGGGGTTCACGGCGAGAGCAACCGCGAGAAGGGCGGCGCGTGCAACGGCCAGGGCCGCAAAGAGCGCCGCCCCGCGCGCAAGGAGCTGGAAAGGCAGGGAGCGAGAGATCAAGTACCAGTGTCCCAGGTTCATCGTGAGAACCACGGCGCCGAAGAAGAGACCGCCGATGGCTTCGCTTGCGACCGTCCATGGGCCGCCGGCCGCTCCGGGCGCAAGGAGCGCGATCCGAGCCGCCGCGTAAGCGGCGCAGCCGGCTGCACCGAGGAGAAGCGCACGCCCGTCCGATGCGCGGCCGACGTGCGCGGCGAGAGCGTAGGCGGCGGCGAGCGTTGCGGCGGCGCCGGCGACGGGGATCGAGAGACCGACTGGCTGCAGCAGCAGAGCGAGCGCGATTAGAGCAAAAGCGATCGAGCCGTGAAGCGAGAAGAAGCCCTTTCCGAGCGTCCCCGGCGGAAAGAAGAGCAGGAGGACGGCTATGCCCGCCGATCCCTCGAGGAGAAACAGACCCAGACCCGTGCGCGTCACGTCGCAGACGCTCCCGAAGCGAGGCTGACCATCTCGCGGGCGATGGTGCCGACGTGCTCCACCAGACCATGATCTCCTTCCGGAATCTCGATGAATCGAGACCCGGCGACGAGGCGGCCGGAGCGTTCCCACTCCCCCCAGCATTGACGAACGTGCTCGTACGGAACGCTTTCGTCGCGTGTGCCCATCGCGACCACGACCGGGGCCGCCGGGGGCTCCCGATCAGTCTCGAGACTCGCGAGCTGCTCGAAGAAGCGGCGGTGAATGGGGAGCTCCTTTCCCTCCGCATGATGAAAAAAGAAGACGGGGTCTCCCGGTGGAAGTCTCTCGATCCACCTCTTGCCGAAGCCGATGGCGGGCGCGATGAGGAATAGCGGCGCATTCGCGCCCCGACGGCTGACCTCGAGCGCTGCGAGTGCGCCGAGCGAGCTGCCGACGACGAC
This sequence comes from Thermoanaerobaculia bacterium, assembly GCA_036505435.1. Taxonomy (GTDB): domain Bacteria; phylum Acidobacteriota; class Thermoanaerobaculia; order UBA5066; family Gp7-AA6; genus Gp7-AA6. The sequence goes on from DASXTN010000264.1 coordinate 4,275, forward strand.
CGCAGGCTGCTGTCGTTTCGCCTCCCAGTGTGCGAGACGGACGATCGCGTCGAAGTCGAGCCTGCGGAAGGACGGGGTGTTCAAATCGGGCGCGATGATCTCGAAGTCGTCCGCGCCCAGGAGGCCCCTCAACGCGGACACCTTCCGACCGGCCGGGGAGGACGCGAATCCGTGAAGATAGAGGATCTTCTTCAAGCGAGTGTGTCGAAGAATAGTCGTTCTTGCGTGAAGTAGACTCCCGCGAAATTCGGAGGACTCGATGTCGGCACGAATCACGCGGAGAACGGCGGCCAGGCTCTTGCTGTCGAGTCCCGCCGCGCTCGTGGTGCCGAGGCTGCTCGAGACCGCGCCATCGCCGATCAAGAGCCGAGTGAAGGCCGCGCTCTCCCCTTCTGAGCGCCGGCAGTTCGAGAAGTCCATCGCGCAGATGCGCTCCACCGTACGCAAGATTCGAAAGCTGGCGATTCCGATGGGATCGGAGCCGGCCTTCGTTTTTCGGCCGCTCCTCCGAAGGAAGTGACGCCGCAGGAAGCTCTCGACACGACGGTCGGCGAGACCGCTCCGCTCGTCCGCTCGCGACAACTCTCGCCGGTCGCGCTCGCAGAAGCGTCCCTCGAGCGGCTCGATACGATCGGCCGGTCACTCAATGCCGTCGCCACCCTGACCAGACAGCGTGCTCTCGAGGAAGCGCGAGCCGCCGAGCGGGAGATTGCCGAGGGCCGCTATCGAGGACCTCTTCACGGAATCCCTTATGGAGCCAAGGACTTGCTCGCGACCCGCGGATCCCTTACCGGCTGGGGAGCGCGGCCGCTGCGGAGCCAGACTTTCGAGGACGACGCGACCGTGATTCGCCGGCTCGGCGATGCCGGAGCGGTGCTGGTCGCGAAGCTCGCGATGATCGAACTGGCCGGAGGACTGGGCTACAACACGGCTGCGGCATCCTCGAGCGGAGCGACGAGCAACCCCTGGGATCGTTCGCGGTGGAGCTGCGGATCATCCTCCGGGTCCGGGTCTGCCACGGCAGCGGCGCTCGTTGGTTTCTCGATCGGCTCGGAGACGTGGGGATCGATCCTGTGCCCTTCCTCCTTCGATGGCGTGACTGGGCTGCGGCCGACGTATGGTCTGGTGCCTCGGACCGGGGCGATGGCCCTTTCCTGGACGATGGACAAGCTCGGACCGATGGCACGCTCGGCGGAGGACTGCCAGCTGGT
>DASXTN010000265.1:0-4845 GCA_036505435.1 Thermoanaerobaculia bacterium
CACTGGTAAAACGAATCGAAGGGTATTCCACCACAGTTCTTCTTCATGGGCGTCAAGAAATTTTTACAGACGCCTAGGTCGTACGACTAAAGTCGTACCCGCGCCGGCCGGCGACGTGTCCTTAGTCACACAGCGCGGGAAAATACCGCCGGTCCGGCGCTCTCCCGGAGCTACCCGTTCGTGATGAGCGCGCGCAACAGCCGATCCTGAAAGCCCTGCCCTCCCCCGTCGGTGACGCCACGGCCGTTCAGCAGGATCGCGAAGACGTACGTTCGACCCGAGGTACCGCGCGCGTATCCCGCGAGGGTCGAGACGCGCTCGATGCTCCCCGTCTTGGCTACGACCTGCCCGCGCATGAGCGAGTCGGTCATCCGATGCCTGAGAGTGCCCTCCCTTTCGCCCGAGATGGGGAGCGTGCTCCTCCAAAGCTCACCATAGGGATGGCGCTCCATCGCGCGCAGAAAACGGACGAGGTCTCCCGCCGCGGCGCGGTTACCGGCGGACAGCCCGGAACCGTCGTGGAGCTCGAAGCGTGACGGATCGAGTCCCATCCCGGCGAGAAACTCCCTCGCGAGAGCGACCGACCCCATCCACGTGCCCTGGCCCGTCTTCTCCGCCGAGATCGTCTTGAAGATCTGCTCGGCGTAGAACCCCTGACTCCGCTTGTTGCAGACGTCGATCGTCGGCAACAGGTCCGACTCGGTGGTCGCGATCGGCACCCATGAGGAGTCGGGCTTGACCGCCTTCTGCAAGACCCGGCCAGTGACGAAGATCCCCGCATTCTTCAGCCGGTTGTTGAGGGCCTTTCCGAAGAAGATCGGGGGGTCGTCAATTGTGATTGGTGTCGACCACCACGCCGGCCGGAGGGGGACCGTTCCCGATACGGTGACCGCGGTCGATCCGGCAGCTCTCGAAACCGCGACCCGTACGCGTCCGCGGCGACCGACTGTTCGCGCCAGAGGAACCGGCCGAAGAATGTCGACGGGCGGATCGAGCGAAACCCCAACCTGCCGGCCTGGTCGCGAACCGGGTCGAATCGAGACGAGCACGACGTTGTCGTTGTAGGAGAGTGCGGAAATCGGAGCCTGATACCAACGCGACTCCTGTCCTGCGGGCCACTCCGGGTGCCGCCCCACCGTGTCGAAGAACGAAGCATTCAACAGGATGTCTCCAGTCACTCGCGTGATTCCCGCTTGCCGCAATCCCTCGGCCCATTTGTCGAACACGGCGTTGATGTCGTCACCGTAAAACCGGCCAGAGATGTTGGGGTCTCCGCCGCCCACGACTAGCAACGAACCGATGAGGCTTCCTTGCCGGATTTCGCCGCGCCGCCAAAACGCGGTCTTGAACCTGTACTGTGGGCCCAGATAGTGCAGCGCAGCCGCCGTGGTGATCAGCTTCGTCACTGACGCGATCGTCTGAGGAAGATCCGGATTCCGTTCGAAAACGAGCTCACCCGTTTCGTCGTCCACGATTTCGATCGACACTCCGTTCGGCTGACCGGGGATCCGGCGCGCGACCTGGTCGAGCGCCGTGCGAAGCGGGACGAAGTCGGCAGAGCGAACCGGCTGGGCGAGGAAGAGCGCGAGAAGGGCCGCCCCGACGCGGCGGAGCGAGGAGAGGAACGGCAACATCGAGAAATTATAATCGGTCCGATGCTTTTTCGCGCGTGTCCTACGCTCCCGGCCCCTCCTCCTTGAGATTCGACGAAGTCTCCCGGACTTTCGAGGTCTCCGTCCGCGAGCTCGCGGAGGACGAGGGATTCCGTCGCGTCGGCTTCGACCGCGGAGATGGCTGGCGGCGGCTGGGCCTCGGAACCGAGGTGCATTCGCGCGTCCTCGCATCACGTCGCGAAGCGCATTCTTCCTATCGTTGCGAGGTTCATCTTCAGGCGCGCATCCCGGTCGAGGACTGGACCGCAACCCTGACGGGGCGCCTGGACGGATGCGTCGAGCGAACCGAAGGATCCTGGTTGATCGAGGAGTTCAAATCGACGCATCTTTCCTCGGAGGGATTTCGACTCTCTGGGTACGGCGTCGAGCGTGACCGTCGCCAGCTGCTCGGCTACTGCTACCTGTGGCGGCGACTCGGTCATCCGCACGTCGCCGGCGCGCTCGTCTACGTGGACATCGGCACCGGGGAAGAGATTTCGCTCTCGGTCGCCTACGACGAAGAAGAGTTCGATCGAGACGTCGAGTCACGCCTCCACCGACTCCTGCGCATCTGGAAAGCGCAAGCGGCTGCCCGCCGGCGCAAGGCGGAGGCCGCGAGGCGCCTTCCCTTTCCCCACGCCTCTCCCCGGCCGATCCAGGAAAGGGTCATGGAAGCAGTCGACCGCACCATCCGGTCCGGAGAGATCCTGCTCGCCGAGGCCCCGACCGGCTCGGGGAAGACTGCGGCGGCGCTCCATCCCGCTCTCGCCGGCGCGCTCGAAAGCGGGCGGCAGCTCGTTTTCCTGACGTCGAAGACCCTACAGCAGAAGATGGCCGTGTCCGCGCTGACCGCGATGAACGAACGCTCATTTCACACTCTTCAGGTTCGTGCCAAGGAAAAGATGTGCGCGAACGACCGCATACTCTGCCACGAGGAGTTCTGCCGCTTCGCGAAGGACTATCCGGAGAAGATGGCCCGGTCGAACATCCTCGGTCGTCTTCGCGACACGTACTCGCACCACAATCCCGACACGGTGTTCGAGGAGGCACGGCGCGAAGAGGTCTGTCCCTTCGAAGTACAGCTCGAGCTTGCCCAACGGGCCGACGCGATCGTCGCCGATTACAACTACGTCTTCGAGCCGGGGGTGGCGATGCGCCACCTCTCCGGAGAGGAGCTTCGCGATGTGATTCTCGTCGTGGACGAGGCCCACAACCTGCCCGATCGCGCGCGGCAGATCTTTTCGCCGGAGCTTCTCGAGGAGGAGCTGCACGCGCTCTTCGATCGTTTGACTCTCCAACCGGGCGATCTGTTCGCGGCTCTCGCGACGAGTGTCGGTGACCTGCTCGAGATCCTGGGTCGTGTCGCCGCGGACCTTCCCGAGGGAGAAGCGATCGCCGAGATCGCGCCCCCCGCCGAGGAGATCCACGCATGGAGGAGCGAATGGGAGCCGAAGCTGCTCGGCTACCTCGACTGGAAGCGAGACACCAAGCTCGCTCTTCCCGACGATCCCGTGCTCGACGTTCACTTTACTGTCATGCGCTTCGCGGCGGTGTTGAACCTCTATGGACCAGATTTCACGTGCGTCGTCGAAAGGGGCACGAATGGCGTTCGGCTCGCGCTCGTGTGCCTCGATCCGGCTCGGGCGGTCGGGCCCGTTTTCCAGAACGCGTCTTCGGCCGTGCTGATGTCTGCCACCCTCACGCCGCATTCCGCGATCGAGAGGCTGCTCGGTCTCCCGCCGGAGCGGACGTCGGCGATCTCTCTCCCACCCCCGTTCCCGCGGGAGAACCGCAAGGTGCTGATCGTCCCCGAGGTGCGGACGACGTACGCTGCCCGGGACAGGAACTATGGCCGCATCGCATCTCTCATCGCCGAGATGTCCGACGCCCACTGCGGCAACGACCTCGTTCTCTTCCCGTCGTATCGCTTCCTTGCCGAAGTCGCGCGGAGGATTCCTCCCACCCGCGCCCACCTCCTGCTCCAGCGGCCCGAGTTCTCCGACTTCGAGCGGCAGCGAGTGTTCGAAGCTCTGGCCTCGCCTCCCCCTCAGGGCATCCTGCTATTCGCGGTGTCTGGCGGAATGTACGCGGAAGGCGTCGACTACCCGGGCGAGGTGCTGTCAGGGGTGTTCGTCGTCTCACCGGCGCTTCCGCAGGTCTCGTTCCAGCGAGAGCTACTGCGCCGTTATTTCGACGAGCAAGAAGAGGCGGGCTTCGATTACGCCTATCTCCAGCCGGGCATGACTCGCGTCGTGCAGGCGGCCGGCCGGCTGATCCGCAGCGAAACGGACCGGGGAGTCATCGCGTTGCTTTGTCGACGCTTCCTGGAAGAGCCGTACGTCAGTCGCCTCCCCCGAGATTGGTACGCGGAGACGCCCGAGGAGCTCGTATCGCGCCGCCCTGCGGCAGAGATTCGCGAGTTCTTCGAACGTTATGGCGACCGCTAAGCGGAGGCGCCAAAAGCGCAAGAAGCGGCGCGTGAGCGAGTGGGGCTCGTCCTCCGATCCCTACCGCGACGAGCGTCTTCCGCGGGTCACGGTCGACGCCTGGATCGAAGATCCCCGCGGACGCGTGCTCCTCGTCCGCCGTGGACGGCCTCCGTTCCAAGGGAGTTGGTCTCTTCCGGGCGGTTTCTGCGAATGGGGCGAGACCACCGAGGAGTCGTGCGCGCGAGAGGCTCGGGAGGAGACAGGAGTGAAAGTGCGGATCGGAGACGTCCTCGGGGTCTACTCCGATCCTGACCGCGATCCGCGCGGACATACCGTGAGCGTCCTGTACGAAGCGCGGCCGGTCGCGGGGGCGGCCCGCGGCGGAGACGACGCCGCGGACGCGCGCTGGTTCACGCCGGGAGAGCTGGCGAGGCTCGACCTCGCCTTCGATCACGCGAAAATCGTCCGCGAACAGCTCGCCCGACGACGCCGTGCCCGCTCCGCGGCTAGCGCGCTACGGGCTCGACGGCCGGGGGCGCATTCGCGGCGCGCGCGGCCCGGCGGCGCTCGAGGATGATTTGCTCGCGCGCCGCGTCGAACTTCTCTTTGTGACGTTCGATCTTCACGACCGCCTCGTCGATTGAAGGCGCCAGGGTCACGAGATCGAGATCGTTCGCATTCATCAATTGTCGTGACACCATTTCCCGGCGCATCCATTCGATTAGTCCGCGCCACATCTCTCCGACGAGCACTACCGGCCGCTC
>DASXTN010000266.1:0-2945 GCA_036505435.1 Thermoanaerobaculia bacterium
AGCCTCGGACGCGCGCTCGCGCGCGAGCCCAAGGAGCTCGCCTCGGAGCTCGCCGCGCGGCTGGATGGAGAATTCTAGGATGGCCGGACGACTCCTTCGTTTTCCGCCCAAGCCGATCTCCTCGGACGAGGGAATCGCTGCCGCACGGCGCGCGCTTGCGACTCCGAGCGTCGCCCGCGGACCCCGGACGCTCGAGCTCCGGTTGGAGGAGCCCGAGACACTTCTGGGTATCTGCGGAATCCTCCGGGGGCGGCTCGAGACCTCGCCAGAGGAAGTTGCCCGCGAAGCGGAGTTCTTCTACCGGTTCCTGGAGCAGCCCAGGCGCTCGATCGGCGTCCTCGATGAGCGTGAGTTCTTCCTCGGCGAGACCGCGCTTCTCGCCGGAACGGCGTGCCGACTGCTTTCGCGTCGTGAGGACGCGCGCCGTTGGTTCGACCGCTCCGAGGCGTGGTTCCGTCACACGGTCAATTCGGTCGCGGACTGGTCCCGGCTCTCTTATCAGCGGCTCGCCCTCCGCGTCGAGGAACGGGAGTTCGACGAGGTGCTGGAGCTCGTCCCGCTCTTGATCGAGAGCTTCGAAAAGCTCGAGATGCGAGAGGAAGCGCTCAAGTGCCGGTTCCTGGAAGGAATTGTGCTCAAGGAAGCAGACCAACCGTCGCGAGCGATCGAGACGTTCCGGCGAATCCGAGCCGGCGCGCGAGGGATGGGCAACGATCAGCTCCTCGCCACGGCCTTGACGAACCTGGCCCAGCTCCATGCCTCACTCGGAGAAGCCGAAGAAGCTCTCGACGCGTCCCGCCACGCCCTCCTGGTCTGGAAGCGTCTCGAGAACCGCGTCGGCGTCGCGAAGGTCCATTGGGGTATGGGGGACCTCCTCCGGGTGAAAGGACAGCCTTCGTCGGCGATCGACGCCTATCGTTCCGCGCAGAAGGAGTTCGCGGCGATCGGCATGCGCGGCGACGTCGCGGCGCTCCAGCTCGTCGTCGCCGACTTGCTCCTCGACCTCGGGGAAAACGAGGCGGCGCGCAGGGAGATCGTGGCAGCTCTCCCCTCCATCGACGAGATTCAGATGGTTCCCGAAGGGATGGCGGCACTCGCGCTCCTGCGGGAGTCGGTTCGCGGTCGCCCGATCGATCGGGCGGCGCTGCGCGAGCTGCACGGATACTTCGACCGCTCGGGGGATTGACTCCCGCTCACGGGCTGGCCGCGAACTCGCTGAACCTTCCGGCCCGTTCGAAACGAATCTCGACTCCGGCAAGAGCCGCTACGTCGGGCAGGACCGCCGGCTCGACCGTCTCGTTCGTCCCGCCGCAGGTGGCCCACACCGTCCAGCTGCCTCCTTCCGGAAGCCGGACCGTCGTTGCTCCCGTCGGTACGAGCGCAACGCGGACGAGCGTCGGAAGCGAGGTCTCGCCCCCGAGCGGGCCGGAGAACGAAAGCGTGCCGGAGCCGCATCCAGCGACGTCGACGAGGAATTCCACCGGCTCCGGGAGCCGGAGGTCGCCGAGGTCGGTCAGGGCCGGAGCGTAAATCGAGCGCCGCACCGGGAGGCGTGCGACCCCACTCGCACCCGAGCGGGCCTCCAGGAGGAAATCTCCGGTGTCCGGCGCACTGATCCGAAATCTCCCGTCCGAGTCCGTCACCGTCTCGAGAGGAAGGCGCCGAATCCGGTCGGACGCCCCTGCCCACGACTCGAGCGTCGGCACGATCCTCACGGTTGCGCCCGGCTCCGGGACGCCTGAGCTCGAGAGCACGCGACCGACAAACGCGCCGCCGCCATCGAGAGCAATCCGGACCGGCTCGCCCGGTGAAGCGCTGCGCTCGCCGCAGCCGAGCGCGCCGTCGCACGCGCGCACCCGGTATCGGCGCGATTCGAGATCGCGAAATTCGAAGACACCTTCCTCGTCCGTTCGCGTCTCGGCGAGGATCCTCTGACGAGAGGAATCATCGGGGCGCACGAGCACGATCGCTCCCGCGACCGGATTTCCGGACCGATCCAGGACCCGTCCCTCGAGCGGCGAAGCGCGTTCGAGCGTCACCGCGATCGGCTCGGCGCAAGCCGGCGGGAGCCCGGATAGTTCGATTCGTCGAGTCGCGAACCCGGGAGCGCGGACTTCCGCCGTTCGGCCCGCGGGATCCATTCCTCCTTCAATCCAGACGAGACCTTCTCCGAGATTCGAGGTGCCCCACCCCCGATCCGGGGCGAGGACGAGACCTTCGGCGGTAACCGGTCTGACGACACGGGTCGATGGAAGAAAGGGTCCCTCTCCCTCCTCGACGGCGTCGATGCGGAGAAGGAGGGCGAAAACCAGGCGGCGGAGAACCGTCTCGTCCGGAAGGTCTGGCCGCACTTCGGCAGCCGCGACCGCCCGGCCGTCGTCGCACGCAACGATGCGGCCGGTGAATTCGGCCGGCACCCCCACACATTGCCAGGCGGAAGCGCCATCGGTCTCGCAGAGCGGGTCTTGTCCCGCTCCGGTTCCCACGAGGCGCAATTCCGACTTCCCGCCGATCGCCCCCGAGCCGCGCAGAGTGCGGCGGGGTAGCGCCCGGACCGGCCTCGAGCTCGGCGTCTCCGGCCATACGAAGGATCCCTCGAGCGCGTACTCGCGCGCACCGGCGCCGCGAAGGAGAAGGAGCGCGCGAGATCGCGAAGGCGCGCGCAGAGTTACACGACCGCGTTCCGAGACGGCGCCGCCGATCCACTTCCAACGGGGAAACGGGGTGCCGTCCTCCACGAACAGATCGCCGCGCTCCGGGGGCCCTTCTATCCGCAGCTCGACCGGAATCCCTTCAACTCCCGAGACGGCGCCTTTCCGGAATCGAAATCCCGGCTCCGGAAACGTCGCCGTCGCCGCGCCGGCCAGAAGCAGGATCGCGCCGATCACGCAGGGCACCGGATACGATCGAACGCCCGCAGGAGATCCTCCCCTCGAACGAGCTGC
>DASXTN010000267.1:0-2645 GCA_036505435.1 Thermoanaerobaculia bacterium
ATGAAGACCGTCAGCGTGCTCGGCTCGACCGGGTCCATCGGCCGTGCCGCCCTGGACGTGGTCGCAGCGTTTCCCGAGCGATTCCGCGTTGGCGCGCTCGCTGCGGGGCGGTCGATCGAGAAGCTCGCAGCCCAGGTCGAGCGGCACCGACCCGGCCTCGTCTCGATCGAGCGGGAGCAGGACGTTTCGAGACTGCGCTCTCTTCTCCCGGCCGATTTCTCGGGCCGCGTGGTGACGGGCGCGAATGGACTCGAAGAGGCGGCGTCTCTGCCGGAAGCCGACGTCGTCGTCGCGGGTCTGGTCGGCGCGGTCGGGCTGCGATCCGCGTATGCAGCCGTCTCCGCGGGCAAACGACTTGCTCTCGCAAACAAGGAAGCTCTGATCGTCGCGGGAGAACTGATCGTCTCGACGGCGCGCAGGAGCGGCGCGGAAATCCTGCCGGTCGATTCCGAGCACAGCGCCGTGCACCAGGCGATTCGATGCGGCCGCCCCGACGAGGTTCAGCGCCTCGTCCTGACCGGGTCGGGCGGGCCGCTTCGCGAGCGCGATCTCTCCACGTTCTCCGCGATCACCGTGGAGGAAGCGCTCGCGCATCCGACGTGGAAGATGGGTCCGAAGATCTCCATCGACTCCGCCACGATGATGAACAAGGGGCTGGAGGTGATCGAGGCGCACTTTCTCTTCGGGGTCCCGCCGCCGCGCATCGACGTCGTCATCCACCCTCAGTCGGTCATCCATTCGTTCGTCGAGTTCGTCGACGGCTCACTGGTTGCTCAGATCGCGCGAAACGACATGCGATTTCCGATCCTCTACGCTCTGTCGTACCCGGAGCGCCTGCCGAACCCCTTCGGGCGGCTCGACCTGGTCGCTCTCGGGCATCTGGAGTTCCAGGAGGTCGATCGAGAGCGTTATCCCGCGCTCGGCGTGGCGCGAGCCGCGCTCGAGGCCGGCGGCGGCATGCCGGCGGTCGTCAATGCCGCAAATGAAGTCGCGGTCGAGGCCTTTCTGGAGGGGAAGATTTCGTTTCCAGACATCGTTGCGGTGGTGTCCGAGACCGCCTCCGCCCATGGTCGGGTGCCTGCTCCGGCGACCGTCGAGGAAGCCGAGGAGATCGATCGCAAGGCCCGGCAGTCGGCGCTTCGGATCCTTCGGACGCTCGCGGCGGCGAGCTGAAATGAAACTATCCGGCCTTCGGGCCAACGGCTGAGAGCGGACGAACAACCACTTTTTTATGACCATTCTGGGAAACACACTCGCGCTTCTCGTCGTGCTTTCGGTGCTCGTGGTGTTCCACGAGTTCGGACACTTCGCGGTCGCGAAGGCGTTCCGGTTCCCGGTCGAAGTCTTTTCCTTCGGCTTCGGGAAACGCCTCTTCGGAAGGCGGTGGCGAGGAACCGACTATCGAGTTTCCGCGATCCCTCTCGGCGGCTACGTGCGTGTCATTGGTCTCGGACCGGACGAGTCGACCCTCGCGGAGGGAACCTCTCGGGAAGCTGCCCCGGTCGGCAAGCGCTGGCAGCGCGCGCTCATTCTGCTCGCCGGTCCGGCAATGAACTTTCTCCTCGCGATACTGCTCCACACCGCCGTCTTCGCGATCGGCGCTTCGGTTCCAGCCTACGAGCTCGAGCCGCCGGTAGTGAAAGTCGTCGAGGAGAAGTCGCCCGGCGCGCAGGCCGGTTTTCGGCCGGGAGACCGCATTCTGTCGGTCAACGGCAAAGAGACCCCGCGCTGGCGGGACGTCCAATTCGTCTTCGGAATGAACGCGCGCGAGAAGCTCAAGGTCGAGATCGAACGGGGCGGCGGGCGGACGGTGCTCGAAGTCGTGCCGAAACCGAGCACGAAGTACGACCTCGGTTACGTCGGTCTGCTCCCCGATTTCGGACGTTCCGTTCGACCGCGGATCGCGATGGTCCTCTCCGGCTCTCCCGCCGAGCTCGCGGGTCTGAAAAGCGGCGACGTGATCCTCTCGATCGCCGGTCGCGAGATTCGCGGCGCTCCCGACGAGATCTTCTCGAGCTTCGTCGCAGCGGTCGGATCGGCGGCCCCGGGGCGCTTCCGGATCGAATACTTGCGCGGCGGGAAGATCGCGTCCACGACCGTCCAGCCTCGGCGGGACCCGGACGGCTCCTGGAAAGTCGGCGTACAGGTCGTTCCCGACCTTCCGGAGGTCCTGGAGCGCTTTACGATCGGTCAGGCATTCGTCGAAGGCTGGCGGCGCGTCGAGTCCGACTTCCGGATGACCCTTTCGGTCATCGGGCGACTGTTCCGGGGGAAGGCGAGCATGCGGTCGATGTCCGGCCCCCTCGACATCGCGAAGTTTTCGGGGCAGGCGGCGCGTACGGGCGCGGTCCCGCTCGTCGCGCTTATGGCGGCGATCTCGCTCCAGCTCGGGATCTTCAATCTCGTCCCGATTCCGGTGCTCGACGGCGGCCATCTCTTCCTGATCGGGCTCGAGGGAATCGCGCGGCGCGACTTCTCGCTGCAGGTCAAAGAGCGCATCCTGCAGATCGGTTTCCTGATGATCCTCGCCTTGATCACGGTCGTGCTGTACAACGACCTCGCGAAGAACCTGCCGGGGAAGTGGTGGCCCTTCTAATTTCTCCCTCTCCCCGCGTGCGGGGAAAGGGCCGGGGTGAGGGGCTTGC
>DASXTN010000268.1:0-5793 GCA_036505435.1 Thermoanaerobaculia bacterium
AGCTCGTGGGCCACGGTGTGCGGAGCGATCGCAAGGTTGGGCAGGAGAATCAGACCGGCGGGGACCAACGCCGTCGCGAGGAAGAGGAACCGACGCCTCCAGCCATCGACGTCCAGCAGAAAAACCGGCACGAGGAGGACCGGAAAGGACTTCAGTGCGATCCCGAGCGTCAGCGCAAGCGCGGCCAGCGGCGCGCTCCGCCTTCGTTCCAGGGCGTAGACCGCAAGCACGCAGCAGAGAATTGGAACAGAGTCGAACTGGCCGTGAGCTCCGGAGATCAGAATCGGGACCGGATTCAGAGCGTACGCCGAGGCACAAAGAGCGCGTCGGCCGACCGGCGCCAGGGCTCCGAGCAAAAGGGCGATCCCCGCGTCCGCCAGAATCGACGGGAGTTTGACCCACACGACGAACGGCACGCCCGTTTTCTCCGCGAGTGCGAGCGAAGCGACTTCCACCCAATTCCAGACCGGTGGATAAGGAAAGAGCCCGGCGGTGTCGACGTAGAGCTCCCCGCCCGAACGGAGGACGGCGGCGACGCGGTGGTAGTTCGGCGTGTCGGCAACCTCCCCCTGCGTGAACGCGAGCGCAAAGCGGATCGCAAGGCCGGCGGCAACGGCGACGAGGACGGCGCCGCGGGAAGAGTCACCTGCCTTTTCGCCGTTCAATCGACCGCTACGATCCCGCCCGCGTCGGGGCTTCGGTCGGGATGCGCCTCCGACGACGCAAGCTCGCGGGGACCTTTCCCGCTATCCGATCCGCCGTGACGTAGAACGCCGGCACCACCAGCAGCGACAACGCCGTCGAGACCACGAGCCCTCCGATGACGGCGATCGCCATCGGCGTGCGGATCTCCGAACCGGAGCCCAGCCCGAGCGCGGGAGGGATGGCCGCCATGAGCGTCGCGACCGAGGTCATCAGGATCGGTCGCAGCCGGATCGGACCCGCCCGCAACATCGCGTCGCGCGCCCCGAGGCCCTCGGCGCGCGCCTGGTTGGCATAGTCGACGAGGATGATCGAGTTCTTCTTGACGATCCCCATCAGGAGCAGGAGTCCGATCATGCTGAAGATGTTCAGGCTCTTCCCGGCGATCCAGAGGGCGAACGCCGCGCCGGCGATGGACAACGGCAGGATCGTCAGGACCGTCACCGGGTGCAGGAAAGAGTTGAACTGAGACGCGAGCACCATGTACGCCACGATGATCCCCAGCACGAGCGCGAACAGGAGACTCGACATCGACTCGCGGAACGCCACGCTCGCGCCGCCCAGCACAGCCCGATACCCGACGGGCATGCCCTTCGAGAGCTCCTCGACCTTCGCCAGCGCCTCGTCCTGCGAATGACCCGGTGCGATGTTGCCGAAGACGGTGATCGCGCGCTCGCGGTCCCGCCGCGTGATCGCCTGGAGGGCCGGTTTCTCCTCCGTCGTCACGAGAAGGGAAAGGGGAACGAGCCCACCGGAGCGGGCCCGGACCCGCAGGTGGGCCAGATCTTCCGGCCGCATCCGCTGCGAGGCGAGGAGACGGAGCCGCACGTCGAGCCTACGCCCTCCCGAGCTGTATTTGCCGACCCGAATGCCGCCGACGAGCGAGTTCAGAGTCGTCGCGACGTCCTCGATCGGGACGCCGAGGTCTGCCGCGCGCGCGCGGTCCGGGAGGATCCGCAGCTCCGGCATGCCGAGGCGATAGTCGGTGTCGAGGTCGACGACGAGCCCGGTCGCCGCCAGCTTCCGGCTGATCGAGTCGCTGGCATCGATCAGCTTGTCCCAGTCCGAACCGCGCACCGAGAACTCGATGGGAAAGCCGCGCTGCGCGGTGAAGCCCGACTGCGACAGGTCCTGGATGGTCGCCTTCAAACCGGGAATCGCGTTCAGTTGCTTTCGCAGCAACGCGGAGAACTCCGCCTGCGACAGGTCCCTCTCGCGCGGGGGTACGAGAGTGAGGAAAAACAGGCCGCCGTTCACGCCGGACGCCTGCCCGCCTCCGAAGCTCCCGATGACCGTGTAGGTGCGGACGATCTCCGGACGCTTCGCGAGAACGGCCTCCGCCTTCCGGAAGATCTTGTCCGTCTCCATCAGGTCAGACCCGACCGCCGTTTGAAGCCGGATGATGAACCGGCTCTGGTCCTGCGACGGCACGAACTCCCCTGGCAGACCCTTCAAGACGAGGAACGAAACGACGAAGAGCGCCGCTGCCACGGAAAGTACGAGGACCGGTCGCTTCAACCCTCCCTTCAGGGCCCGGCCGTACAGCCGCTCAAGCCGTCCGAAGAGCCGGTCGACGGCGAGACCGATGCGGCTCCGGCCTTCGCGCGACGTCTCGAGGAACTGCGCACACCGCGCCGGGGCGAGCGTCATCGCCTCCAGGTACGAGAGCAGGACCGCGATGCAGAGCGTGATGCCGAACTGGAGGAAGAAGCGCCCGATGACGCCTTTCATGAAGATGACGGGGCTGAAAATCGCGACGACCGCCAGCGTCGCGGCCAACGCCGCGAACGTGATCTCCTTCGTCCCTTCGCGCGCGGCCTGCACGCGGCCCTTCCCCATCTCTCCGTGTCGGTAGATGTTCTCGAGCACCATGATCGCGTCGTCGACGACGATACCGACCGCGAGCGCGAGGCCGAGAAGCGTGAAGGTGTTGAACGTGAAGCCGAGGAAGTAGATCGCGGCGACGGTGCCGAGTAGCGACATGGGGATCGCGAGGACGACGTTCAACGTGCTCGAAATCGATCCCAGGAACAGCCAGCAGACGAGCGCAGTCAGGAGCACTGAGAGAACGAGCTCGAGCTCGATCTCGTGGACCGAGTCTTCGATGAACTTCGTCGAGTCGAAGTTGATGGCGAGCATCATGCCTTCCGGGAGCGTCTTCCGGATATCGTCGAGGGCCGAGCGGATGCCCCGGGCGACCGCGACGGCGTTCGCACCCCGCTGCTTGCGGACGCCGATGCCCTGCGCCGGCTGTCCGTTCACCCGCGAGAGGCGGCGGACGTCTTCGAATCCGTCCTCCACAAGCGCGACGTCCTCGAGATAAACCGGGCTGCCGACGACCTCGCGGACGACGATCCGCCGAAGCGTCGCCAGGTCGAGCGCCTCTCCCAGAACCCGGACGTTGATCTCGCGCCCCTCCCCTTCGAGGCGGCCGGCGGGCAGCTCGACGTGCTCGCGGCGGAGGGCCTCGTTCACGTCGGACACCGTCAGCCCCTTCTCGTCGAGCCGCGACGCGTCCACCCAGATGCGCACGTTCCTCTCGAGGTAACCGCCCATGGTGATCTCGCCCACGCCCGGGACGGTCTGCAGCTTCTCCTTCACGCGGTAGCGAGCGTAGTCGGCGAGCACGCGCTGCGGAAAGGCGCCGGCGAGTCCGATCCACATGATTGGCTGGTCCTCGGGGTTGGTCTTCGAGATGACCGGCGGATCCATGTCGCGCGGGAGCCGCTGCTGCGATTGCGAGACCTTCGTCTGGACGTCCTGAAGCGCGAGGTCGACATCGCGGGACAGATCGAGCTCTACGGTGATCGAGCCGCCACCCTGCCGCGACGACGACGTGATGGATTTAACGCCCTCGACCTGAACGAGCGCCTCCTCGAGGACTTCGATGGCGTCGTTTTCGACCACCTCGGGCGCCGCGCCCTCCCACGTCACTCCGACGGAGATCGTGGGAAAGTCGACGTCGGGGAACTGGCTGATTCCGATTCGCGACGCCGCGACCCCGCCGAAGACGATCGTCGCGGCCATCAGCATCCACGCGAAGACGGGTTTCTCGATGCAGGCGTCGGTCAGCTTCATGGCGCAGCTCCCGAACCCGCGAACGACGAAGAACCAGTCCGCTCGCCGCCGGCGGTCACTCGCACTTTTGCTCCATCCTGCAGCGCTTCGGCGCCGCGTATGACCAGCTTCTCTCCCGGTTTGACTCCGGAGCGGACCTCCACGCGGCCATCTGCAGTCCTCAACCCGAGCGTCAGCTCGCGCTCTCGCGCCACGTCTCCCTCGACGACGTAAGCGAGAAATCCCCGTTCGCTCGGTCTCACGGCAGTCTGCGGAATCACGGGGGACTCCGCCGAGGTACCAACCGGCACCTCCACCTGGGCGAACGAGCCGGGCCGCAGATCACCGCGACCGGGGTCGTCCACGCGGGCGGTGATCGCGACCATCCGCGACGTCGACTCCGCCGAGGCCGCAACGTGCGTCAGCAAGGCGGAGTACTGTCGGGCGCTTTCGCGGACCCTGAAGCGCGCCCGCATGCCCGGGCTCAAACGCGACGCATCTTGCTCGGGGACCTGGAATCGCAGCAGGAGCGGCTCGCGACGGACGAGGGTCGCGAGCGTGACGCCCGGCTGTACGTACTGCCCGGTCTGGACGTTTCGGGTCTGGATGACTCCGGCGGCCGGCGCCCGCACGAAAGCCTCCCGAAGATTGAGCTCCGCGAGGTCGACGGCCGACCGCGCCTGCGCGACTTCCGCTTTCGCCGTCGACACGCGTGTACGCCATGCGTCGAGATCCTCTTCCTTCACGAGAGCGGGATTCTTCGCGTTGACGGATTCGCGGCGCGAGAGGCCCGTGCGCGCCTCCGCCTCTGCGGCTTGCGCCTTTTCGAGAGTCGCACGCGCGGAGCGAACTGCAAGACGGTAACGCTCGGGCTCGATCTCGACGAGCAACGTGCCCGGTCCGACGACACTCCCCTCGGAGAAGTGGATCCGCTCGATCGCGCCGGGAACGCGAGCGGTGATCTCTACGCGCTCGAATGCATCGACCGACCCGACGGCGGAGACCGAATACTCGACCGAGCGCGCTTCCACCGGCGCGACTTCGACGGGAAACTCGATCTGTCCCCGGCTGCGTCCGCCGGCGCCGCCTTTCGCCGCGGACTCTGCCTTCTTCGAGCACCCGGCGAGAAGGAAGATCGCACCGAGAGCCAGGAGGGCAGCGGCCTTCGGGAAGAGCCTCTCCCCCTTCATGGCGCCAGCCGGTCGGGCGCAAGCTCCCTCTCGACCCCGGGGAGAGGGTCGGGAGAAGGGGCCAGCCTGGCGATCGCCGGAGAAGCCGCGGGCCAGCGGCCGAGCGCCCGCGAGAGCGAGAGCTGCGAGATGGCGAGCGCAAACCGCTGGCGCGCGAGCTCGGCGGCCGCCTCGAACGCCGCCACGGCGGCATCCGCCTGCTCGAGCGCCGTGGCGAGTCCTTCGGAGTAACGAACGCGCACCTCGCGCGCATTCTGTTCCGCGACGCGCGCGCGCACTTCGGCCTGTTCCAGCCCGGCTCGCGCCGTGTCGAGCTCCGTGCGGGCAGTTCGGATTTCGAGGCCGATCCGGCGCCGCAGCGCGTCGGCGTTCAACAATGCCTCCCGATACTCGGCCCGGCGCGCGGCCGCCTGGGCATACCGGATTCCGCCGTCGAAGATGTCCCAGGTCAGGAGCGCGGCGACGTTCCAGTCCCTTTCCCGACCAGAGAGTCCCGGCTCGTTGTTGGCGCGATACGTGCCGCGCAACGTGACGGTCGGCACGAGCCGCAGTTGGGGCTCGAGTGCCAGGAGCCTCAGAGACTCGGCCCGAAGCGTCAGCTCGCGCAGATCGGCCCTTGCCTCCTGCGCGACCCGCTCGAGATCTTCCGCGCTCGCGGACTCAGTCGACTCGGCCGCCGGCTCGACGAGCGGACGGTCGACGTCGGCTCCAATCAGGTAGCCGAGCGAGAGTCGTGTGCTGCGAACGGAGCTCCCGGACTGAGTCAGCGCCAGCTGCGCGGTGGCGAGCTCGAGCTCCGCACGGGTCAGGTCGTTCGACGAGGCGAGCCCGGCCTCGAGCTTCG
>DASXTN010000269.1:0-5111 GCA_036505435.1 Thermoanaerobaculia bacterium
CACGTCGGAGAGAATCCAGACCGCACGAGAGCGACTGTCGACCGGATATCCCGAAGCGCAGACCCGGGCGACCCAGACCGAGGAGTTCCGCCGTGCGATCTCGCAGCTCAGGGACGAAGCGCCGGCTTTCGCGCTCGCCGATGAGGCGAAGGAGCTCGCGAAGAACCGCCGGGCCCGCGAGGCGGAGGAGAGGCTCGCGCGTGCCGCGTCGATGGTGCCGAGCTCTCCGATCTTGAACGCGCTGTGGAGCGACACGCTCTACGACATCGGCGATTACCGGCGGGCGGAAGAGGTCTCCGATCGCGCCAACTCACTGAACCCGCAGCTCTACTACTCGCGCCTCGTCAACGGAGCGGCGAACTGGCGGCTGCGCGACTTCCGGGAGTCGATCGAGCAGCTCCGCACGGCGGAGAAGCTCGTTCCGGACACCGTGCTCGTTGCTTACTTCGCCGGGAGGAACTTCGAGGATACCGGCGACCGGCGCGCCGCAGCGGAGCAGTACGTCAAGGTCGTGCAGGCCACGCAGGGGCAGGGAGAGTACGGGCAATACGCCGTCACCCGGCTGCGCGAATGGGGTTATCTGAACCGGTAGATTTCGGTCAGCTCTGAAGGGCTGAGTCAGCGACTCAGCGCTCGGTCCTGCCGTAAACCCAGCCCCACTCCCGACCCCAGGCATCCCCGATGCGTTCGACGAGCCTGTCGCCCTCGCGCGGCGTCGAGCCCGGCGGGACGACCCGAAACTCCCGCCCTCGGGAACTGCCGCGTGGGGCCTCCCGCAGGTAATCCGGATCCAACCGATACCTCCGGACTCCTTCGAGCGTGATCCGGGTATTCTCGAGATCCGCCGCGAGCACCACGTCGCCGTATCGCTCCCACCGAAGCATCGACCGGCCGAGAAGCGTGTCGGCTCCATGGAACCCGTCGAACGTCTCGCGACGAGCCGGCCATCGCAAAAGGGCGTCGCGGGCTGCGAGAGCCCCTGAGACCGACAGGAGCCCGATCGCAACGAGCGCGGCGAGACGGCGTGGAGGCCCGACGAACCGGCCGAGGATGCAGAGAATCCCGCCGGCGGCGGCGACCGCGGTTGCCGTCGTGAGGTACGTGAATCGATAGCTGTTCGGCAGTCCGGCGTGCCCTCCGGCGACGGATGCCGCCAGGGCCACGGCCGCGTTGGCGAGAAGGTACGCCGAGAAGGGCTCGAGGGGCCGGACGAGCGACCGGGCGAAGGCGACCGCGACCGCCACTCCGAGTAGAACGTTCAGACGGGTCGTGCCGGGCAGATCGTGGTGCCCGTAGGGCTCGATTGCGAACCAGGGCGCCGTGAGAGAGTCGGCGACGGCCGCAAAGGCCGGCAGCGGCGAGTGCATGTAGCCGACCTCCCGCCACAGATTGTGGTCGGACGCCCGCGCGAAGTATGGCGAGGTTCGGCCCTCTTTCAGAAGGAAGAGCGGCGCTGCGGCGAGAGCGAACGTTGCCGTGAATGTGAGAGCCAGACGGAGGCGGGAGACGCCCGAGGATCCGCGCTCGTCCGGCCAGACGGCGAGAGCCAGGAGTGCGGCACCGACGATCCAGGCGGCGAGGTAGATGTGCGTTGCAAGACCGGCGACCAGACCCGACGCAGCGCCGAGAAGGAGACTTCCTCGCCGCCGCGCCCGCAAAAGAAGCAAAGCCGCGAGGTCGGCGATCGGAGCGAGCACGATCGCGTTCCACGCCCACCGCGACATGAGGACGTGCCAGCGCAACCCCGCAAGCACGAGGGCCGCGAGCGCGCCTCCACCTCGCGGCAGCAGCGCCCGTCCCAGGAACATCGCGGTGACGAGGGAAAGGACTCCGGCGACCGCTGAGAGAAACCGAATGCCGAAGACCGTTTCGCCGACGAGAACCAGCGCCAGACGATAGAGCTCGAGGTAGAGGACGCCAACGCTCCCGTACGGTTGCGGGACCCCGTAAGGAGCGGCGCGAACCGTGTCAGCGAGGTCCGACAGGTCGCCCTTGAGGGCGAGAGCAGGCGCGATCAAGGATACGTCGTCGACCCAGAGCGAGGGGGGAATCCGATCGAGCGCGACGAACCGCAGCGCCGTCCCGGCGAGCAGTGCGCCGCCGGCGACGAGGGCGAGCGTCTTGCGACGGAACGGGAGTGCCGTTGGAATGAGCGGGAACCACTCGCTCCGTCTCCACAGGAAGAAGAGTCCCGCCGCGAGAGCGCCGGCGGCGGACGCGGCGGAGAGAAGTGCGATCCAGAGGAGGAAGCGCGGGATCGCCCACGCCGGGTCGGGATCGAGGAGCAGCGCCGGGCGGATCCCTTCGACCACCTGCTCGCCGACGGTGAAAGCGACCGCGCCGCCGACCAGGACGGCGATCCGATCACGTCGGGGCACGATCGCTGAAAAACTCACGGCGACGGCGCGGCGCGGCCGAGCACGAGTGCCCAGTTTCGACCCCAGTCGTCGCGAACCCGCTCGACGACGCGTTCCCCGTTCGCCGGCTCAGCCCCGTGATCGGCGACCCGAAAGACCCTGGTCCTGCGGCTCGTCGTAACGCCCACCGGGAGGTCCGCCCCGAGCTGGTAGCGCCGCACCGTATCAATCGTCGCATCGGACCGGCCGAGTCGCGGCGCAACCCGAACCGCTCCGTATCTCTCCCACCGCGCGGCCACGCGGCCGACGAGCGTGTCCTCGCCGCTAAAGCTGTCGAAGGTCGCGCGGTGCTCGGGCCACCGGAGGATCGCGTCCCGCGCTCCGACCGCTCCGCTCGCCGCGAGAAGACCGATCATCGCGAGGGCGAAAGCGCGCCGTCCTTCCGGCGGCGGCAAACCGGCGAGCTGCAGACACCCCGCCCCCGCAGCCACGGCGGTCAACGTCGTCAGATAGCCGAAGCGAAAACCATTCGGGTGTCCCGCCTGCCCGGCCGCGACGGTCGCGGCCAGGGCCGCGCCGGCATGGAGCAAGAGAAGTCCCGAAAGCTCCTCACGGGGAAAAAGCAGCGCGCGGGCGAAGGCGACGGCCACGGGAATCCCGACGATCCAACCGAGGCGGGATCGGCCGGGCAGGTCGTGCCAAGCTTCCGGATCCGGCAGCATCCAGGGCGCGACCAGAGAGTCGGCAGCCACCGCAAAGGGGGGCAGGAGCGATTTCGTGTAGCGGAGCTCCGCGAGGACGCTATGGCGCGACGCCCGCTCGAAATACCCGTGGGTTCGCCCCTCCCGAAAGAGAAAGAGGGGCGCCGCGGTGAGGAGAAACCCCGCAGCGCAGGAGACGAGCCGACGGGCGCGGGTTCCCGCCTCATCCCGCGACGAAGGCGGCCACAGACAGAATGCGACGAGGGCCGCGGTGGCGATCCAAGCCGAGAGGTAGAAGTGCGCGCCAATGCCCAGCAGGGCTCCCGCCGCAGCCGCCGCAGGGGAGCGCCCTCGGCGCCGCGCCGTGATCAAGAGCAACGTCGCGAGATCGACGAGCGGAACCACCAGGATCGAGTGCCACCCGAATCGCGACAGGATCAGGTGCCAGCGCAGCCCGGCGAGAACGAGCGCCGCGAGAGCCGCGCCCCCGCGCGGCAGAAGCGCTCGCGCGAGCAGAGTGCCTGTCAAGAGCGAAAGCGCGCCGCCTGCGAACGAGAGGAAGCGGACGCCGAGAACGGTTGCGCCGAAGAGCCGGAGCGATTCCCGAAACAGACGGAGATAGAGGACTCCGATCATCTCGTGCGGGTTCGGCACTCCGTAAGGCATGGGGCGGATCGAATCGGCGAAGTCCCGCCACTGACCTGTCAACGCGAGGGCGGGACCGATCAAGTTGACTTCGTCCTCGAGAAAGGGAATCGGAAGGCTCCGGATCCACACGAGCCTCAAGAAGATCCCGGCGGACAGGGCCGCCGCCCAGAGAAGAACGAGCGTCGAGCGTCGAAGCCCGAGCGGCCTCGGCTCGACCTTGGCGAGCCAGGAGCGGCTCGCCATGAGAAATCCGGCGGCGGCGAGAGCACCGGCCGCGGCCGTTGCGGAGAGGAGCGCGATCCACAGAAGGAAGCGCGCGAGAGTCCACACAGGGTCCGGGTCGAGAAGAAGCGCCGGTCGGATGATCCGTACGAGATTGACCGAGACGACGAACGAGACTGAAGCGCCGACGAAGACTGCCGCCTTGCTCCCCGGTCTCCCGGGATCGGTCACTTCTGGAAGAACAGGAAGAGATTGACGGCCGAGGGGCCGAGAGAAAAGAAGTCGCCGGATACGAGCGGCCGAGCGCAGTCGTCTTCGGAGATGCCCGCGAGCTCGTCGGGCTTGGGGACGGGGTCGCCGTTCAGGTACGTACCGCACGTCGAGCGCATGTCGACGAGGAGGTAGTGCGGCCCGTCGGTCGCGATCCTTCGCACGAGCTTTGCGTGGAGCCGCGAGACTTCGGTGTTCAGGAACGCGTCGGGCGAAGACACCCGGAATCCCGAAACCGGCATGCCCACCCCGATGAACTCGGGGACTTCGCGGCCGATCAAGAGCTCCTCGAAGTCGAGCCGGACGAGACCCGCGTTGTACGGGCCGAGCCCGAGCAGGTAGTGGCCTTCGGGAAGACGGATGAGCGTCTTCTCGAGGCGCGCCGACATTCCGGTCATCCCGTTGTCGACGAAGGACATGACGTCGCGTTGGCGGGACTCGAGCGCCTCGCGGCAGATAGCGGAGTAGAGGTCGTCGACTCTCATCGCCGTTTTCCTGTCGAGAAAACGTGCGGCTCGAATGCCAGATTTCCTCGAGCGCGGAAACCCGTCACTGTAAATGATTTTCGCACACGGCCCGGTTTTCCGTGCGACGTCAATTGACCGGTTCGGCCGTCGGAGCGCCCTCTTTTGACACCTCGCCCTCTTCCGATCCCACTTCGAGCTCCACCGTCCAGCGCTCGGAAACGTCCTCCGGGAGCTCGGTGACGAAGCGGGAGGGCTCGAGGATGACGTCCACGCCGTAACGGTCGCGGGCGAGCATCGGGTAGGTGAGCGCCACCTCGTTCTTGGCGCGCGTGACCGCGACGTAGAAGAGCCGGCGCTCCTCCTCGAGTCCATCCTCGGTGACGGCGGCGCGGTAGCTCGGAAAGCGTCCTTCCGAAAGCCACATCACGACGACCCGGCTCCACTCG
>DASXTN010000270.1:0-3138 GCA_036505435.1 Thermoanaerobaculia bacterium
TGAAGCGGGAAACGATACAACACGCGGGCACGCGTGTTCGTCAGAGAAGGCCGGCCTCCCGGAAGGACACGCAGCCTTCGCGACCGACGACGACGTGGTCGAGGAGCCTCAGCCCGACCAGGTCCGCGGCGGAGGCCAGGCGCCTCGTGAACTCGCGATCCTCCCGCGATGGAGACGGGTCGCCCGAGGGATGGTTGTGGTACACGATCAGCGCGGCGGCGTTCGACAAGAGGGCGCGCTTCAACAACTCTCGGGGTTCGACGACGGCGCGATCGAGCGTGCCCCGGTAGATCTCCGGATCGTCCCGCAGGAGCCGATTGCGCGCATTCAGATAAAGGGCGCCCGTTCGCTCCTGGGTGCCGTCGCCGTGGGTGCGCCGCAGGTATTCCTTCACGAGACGCGGCTCGTTGAACAAGTCTCGCGCCGAGAGCGTCTCGTGAGCGAGACGGCGGCCGATCTCGATCGCAGCTTCGATGGCAGACGCCCGCGCCGATCCCACTCCTTTCACGCGTGCCAGCTCGCTCGCGGTCAGGCTGGCGATCCCGGTCAGCCCGCCATGCGCCGCGAGAAGCCTCCGAGCGCAATCGAGCGCGCTCTCGCCCCGCGCGCCGGATCCCAGGAGAAGGGCGAGCAGCTCCTCGCCGGAGAGCGCTGCGGGACCGGCACGTGCGAGTCGTTCACGGGGACGTTCCTCGGTCGGGAGATCGCGAATCCGGAAGGAAGAGTTCAAAGTTCGACGCTCGAGGTTGGGCATAATCGAGTCGTGGGCTCGCCGATCCGCGCGCTGCTTTTCGTCGTCGGGATCGTGTTCGTCCTTGCGGCGATTGCGTGGCCGTTCCTTTCGAGATACGTCGGCCGGCTGCCGGGAGACATCGTCGTCCGCCGCCCCGGCTTCACGTTCGTCTTTCCGATCGTCACCTGTTTACTGTTGTCGCTTCTGTTCTCGCTCCTCTTCTGGATCTTTCGGCGCTAGCGGTCGGAGACGAGATGACGGTAGAGCGCCTCGATCCGGTCGAGCCGCACCTCCGTCGAGAATCGCTGAATGACCCGCTCCCGCGCGCCGCGGCCGAGCCGAGAGGCGAGGTCCGGTTCCGAGAGGAGCCGACGCACGGCCGCGGCGGCGCCCGCCGGATCGCGCGGAGGAACGAGAAGACCCGAGACGCCCTCTTGGACGAGTTCGGGATTGCCGCCGGCCGCGCTCGCGACGACGGGTTTTCCGAGGGCCATCGCCTCGCGGATCGTGCCGGTGATTCCCAACCCCTCGTAGGAGAGGTCGGCGACGACGTCGGCGGCGGCGAGCACGTCGGGCATGTCCCTCCGGAAGCCGATGGTGACCACGCGCTCCGCGATCCTCTGTTCGTGGGCGAAGGCCATCACACGTTCCCTTTCCGCCGCGTCCTTGCAGGCGACGATCGCCGTGCGCAGGCCGGGAAATTCGACGGCGAGGAGCGCCGCTGCCGACACGAGATCGCGCCAGCCCTTCCAGTCTCGGGCTCCGACCTGGACGAGCAGCCGTTCGCCCGGGGAGACTCCCCACTCCGCCCGCACGCGGGAGCCGTCCGCCCTGGCCGGATCGAAACGCGAGAGGTCGACGCCTGCATAGACGACGTAGACCTTTTCCGGCGGCACGCCGGCCGAGTCGAGGATCACCCTCCGAATGGCTTCGCAGACCGTCACGACCGCGTCGAGTCGCGTCCGAAACTTCAGCGCGGCGAAGCGGTCGAGCGGGAAAGAGACGCCGCGGTTGACGACGAGGATCGGCCGCCGCCGCGCAAAGAACGTCGCAAAGAGCGCGGCCGAGTGAGCAATCCCCTTGTGAACGTGCACGACGTCCGCCGAGCGTTCCTCGAAGAGCCGGGCCAGGCTGCGCGCGCTCGCGATATCGAACTCGTGCCGCAGCGGCAGTGGCTGGAACGGAATCCCTTCGTCGCGACAACGGTCTCCCACTTCCCCTTGGGCACGCGAGACGACGGCGACCTGGTGCCCCCGCCGGGCAAGTCCGCGCGCGAGCTCGAACATCTGGACGACGCTCCCCGTTGTGAAGCTCCCCTTCTCGAGCACCTGCAGGATGGAGAGAGGTCGATCACTCATCCGGCTCTCCGGGCGACTCGGGACCTTTGGATTTGGGACTTTGGACTCTTAGTCCCCGTCCGGCCACTCGCGAGGCTGACCGTCCGGAACCAGGACGATCTTTCCGAACTGCCGGCCCTCCTCGAGGAGCCGATACGCTGCGGGAGCTTCGGCGAGCGGAAAAACGCGGTCGACCCGGGGCGCGAGCCGCCCGGAGGCCACTGCCGCGAGGAGCGAGCGGAACTCGTGATCGTTCGCCATCGTCGATCCCAGGATCGACAGGTGCTTCCAAAAGATCAGCCGGATCTCCTCAGCCGGGTTCGGGCCCGTCGTCGCGCCGCACGTGACGATGCGGCCCCCGCGCCGGGACGCCCGCAGCGAAGTCATCCAGGTCTTCTCTCCGACGGAGTCGACCACGACGTCGACGCCGCGCTTCCCCGTGTGCTTCCGGACGGCCTTTCCGACATCGTCGTTCCTGTAGTCCACGACGAGCTCCGCGCCGGCCGCGCGTGCGCCGGACGCCTTCTCTTCGTCCGACGTCGTCGCGATCACGCGCGCGCCGCAGAGGAGCGCGATCTCCAGCGAAGCCCAGGCGACGCCGCCGCCGATTCCGTGGATCAGCACCGTATCGCCCGGTCGGACGGCGCCCCTTCCAACGATGATTCGCCAAGCCGTCTGGTAGGAGAGCGGGAACGCGGCCGCCTGCTCGAAGGTCAGCGTCTCCGGAATCGCGAAAAGGTTGCGCGCAGGGACGAGCGCCTTTTCGGCGAACGTCCCGGGAGCGTGTTCGCCGAGGATGCGGAACTTCACGCAGAGACACTGCTCGCCGGCGCGACAGAACTCGCACACGCCGCAGTAGAGACCCGGCTGGATCAGGACCCGGTCGCCGGGAGCGAGGCCGGCGACTCCCTCCCCGATCTCTTCGACAACGCCTGAGCCGTCCGCTCCCGGCACCTGCGGAAGCGGCACGTCGGGGATTCCGTCGCGAACGAAGACGTCCAGGCGGTTCAACGCCGCGGCGCGGATGGAGACGACGACCTCCCCCGGACCGGGCCGGGGATCCGGCCA
>DASXTN010000271.1:0-1802 GCA_036505435.1 Thermoanaerobaculia bacterium
GCGAGAGAGGTCAACAGCCTCAGATCCGCCTCCTCGAACGACCGGTGCCCGACCTGGCTGTCGACGTAGATCAGTCCGACGACCTCCCCCTCGTTCTCGAGCGGAGCCGCGAGGACCGACTTGATGCCCGACAGGCGAATCGAGTCGGCGAGCGAGACACCCGATCCCGTCGAAGTGTCCATGAGAATGAGACCGTTTCTCTTCTCGACGACCTGATTGACGAGCGTCTTCGACAGCCGGATGTCCTCGGCCGACATGCCTTCCGCGACGCGGACGACCGCCGGGATGAGCTCGTTCGTGACCCGCGAGCGGAGCAGAACCACCCCGCGGTCGGGCATCAGGGTCTCGAACACCTTGTCCATGAGGAATTTCAGGAGCTCATCGACGGAGACGTCGCGGAGGAGCTCGATGGTGAGCTCGTTGACGACGCGAAGCGATTCGATCAGCTTCGAGAGCTGTTCGGCAGGCAGGCGCGGATCGGTCTCCTGGTGCTGGGCGCGCAGGAGCTCCGCCGATGCTTTCAGGATGGTGTTGTCGAGAGCGTCGGCCCCGCCCGCCTCGATGCGAACCCGGGTCGTCGACTCCGACTCGAGCTTCAAGGTCACGCCGCCGAGCGTGATCCGGTCGCCGGCCTTGATCGCCTGCGCTCCCGCGAGCCTCTCGCCGTTCAGGAACGTGCCGTTGCGCGAGCCCAGGTCCTCGACGACGAGGCCTCCGTCGTCGTCTTTGACGATTCGGGCATGCTGCCGGGACAGCATCTTGTCGGAGATGGGCAAGTCGTTCATGGAGGAGCGGCCGATCGTCGTGACCGGCTTCTCCAGCGGGAACTTGCGCGCCGCCATCCCGGCCGCGCTCACGTAGACGTAATACACGACGGTCGAAGGATTCTAACTGGTCGCGGAACCGGTGAGCCGTAAGCCGTGAGGGGTGAGCGGGAAGCCCGGCTCGTCCTCCGCCCGGCGTCTCCCTGTCGCCCGGCGGGGTTGCGCCAGGGCTCTCGCTCACCTAGAATGTGCGGTTCCATGAAAAAGAATCTGCACCCCGAATACCACGAGGTTCTCGTCCACTGCGCTTGTGGCGAGACCTGGACGACCCGATCGACGAAAAAAGAGCTGCGCCTCGAGATCTGCAGCAAGTGCCATCCTTTCTTCACCGGCAAGCAGAAGCTCGTGGACTCCGCCGGCCGCGTCGAGCGCTTCCGCAAGCGGTACGAAAAGAAAGCCTCCACCGCGGCTTCATAGATTCGCGGTGGTGCGGCTCCCCCCGCTCGCACATCCCTTTTCCGCCCTCTAGCGGCACGATCCGCCTCCGGCTTTCAGCCGAGAACTGAAAGCTGACGGCTGAGAGCTATTTATGTTCGAAAAACTCGAAGAAATCCGCCGCAAGTACGAAGAGCTCCGGGCCCGACTCGCCGACCCAGCCTTCGTCCATGATCATCGCGCCGTCCGCGACGCACAGAAGACGCTCGCCGACTTCGAGCCGATCATCGGGAAGACGGAGGAGCACCGACGCCTCGCGAAAGAGCTCGAGGGCGCGCGGGAGCTCGTGGAGTCCTTGTCACCCGGGGAGGAGCTCTACCAGATGGCCGCCGTCGAACGGGCGGGGCTCGCCGAGCGACTCGCCCGGATCGAAGAGGATTTGAGACTTCTCCTCCTGCCGCGCGATCCCAACGACTCTCGCAACGTCTTTCTCGAGATCCGCGCCGGGACGGGCGGCGGGGAGGCCGCGCTCTTCGCCGCGGAGCTCTTCCGGATGTACCAGCGATATGCGGAACAGCGGCGCTGGAAGGTCGAAATCGTGGA
>DASXTN010000272.1:0-5022 GCA_036505435.1 Thermoanaerobaculia bacterium
GACTCGCGGGTCGCTGCCTGGAATTCGGCCGCCGGGTCTTTCGAAAGTCCGCGGAGGCGGACAACGACGGCGCCGTCCGAAGGCGAGACCGCCATCACTTTCATGAACGCTCCCGGCAAACCCGGGACCTCGAGCTCTTGAGCTTCCGGTTCCCGTCCGTCCATGTGGTAGACGTATCGCAGCGTCGCGTCGTGCTTCGAGCCATCCGGGGGCGTGATGGTGAGCTCGGTGAGCACGAGGATTTGTTTCCCACCCTGCAGCATCGCCGAACGATCCGCGTTGAACTCCCGGAAGGTGAAGCCCGTCCCCTCCAGGTTCGTCGTGGTCCCCTTCGTCAGCTGCACGTCTCGACCGACGCGCTCCGGCTGTCCCGGGTCGTACTGCTGGGGAGAAAGGTAGTTGTCGAGGACCGCGGATCGCCGGATCGCGGGGTTTGCCATCAGTTGGCCGGTGCGGGAATTCACGTACATTTTCGGATACACGTACCCGACCTTGCCGTCGGGAGTCTGGACACGGACCTCCATCGCCTGCTTGCGGGTGGCCGTGCCCGGCACGACCCGGAGGAACGTGAGCGTCTTGTCGCCGACCTTCATGGGCTCGTCGCGCACGAGCGTCACCCTCTGCGATCGCGCGTAGACGCCCGAGACCACGATTCCGGCGAGCATTATGCCCACGCCGACGTGCGCGAGGTACCCGCCCGCCCCGGCGATCTTTCCGTTCCTCGCCTTACGAAGGACGGCGCGCAGGTTCATGTCCGCCGCGGCTGACGCGACGAAGAGGAGCACGAGGCTCGCCGGATCGCGTCCGCCCAGCAGAAGCGAGAGAACGACGACCGCGCCGCCTACTAAGAGAGATCGCCGCGCGTTGCGAAGCAGTTCGCGCGCGGGGGCGCTCTTCCAGGAGACGAACGGCACGAGCCCGGAAAATACTGCCAGAAGTAGAGCCGCTGGAGTCGCCGTCCTGCCGTAGAACGAGGTCTGGACCTGAGACGGATTACCGGAGAAGCGGGTCAAGAGCGGCGCGGAGGTGCCGAGCAGGATCACGCTGGCCAGCGCGCAAAAGACGGCGATGCCGAGGATGAACAGGACGCTGCGCGAGAGGAGGCCACTCTCCTCGTCTTCGAGCACCGGAACTGTCCGCCAGCGAACCGCGATTAGGCCGATCGAGAGCAGCACGAAGAACCCGAGGATCGCCACCAGCCACCCGGTGATCCCCAGATCGATGAACGAGTGAACAGAGAAGTCCGCAAGCACGCCGGATCGGGTCAGGAACGTACCGTACAGGATCGTCGCGAAGGATGCGCAGGCGAGGATCAGGTTTACTTTGCGGTGACGCTTTCTGACCCGCTGCAGGAACATCCCGTGGACGAGCGCAGCCGTGAAGAGCCACGGGACGAGGCTCGTGTTCTCGACAGGGTCCCAGCCCCAGTAGCCTCCCCAGCCGAGCGTCTTGTAGGCCCAGTAACCGCCCATCAGAATCGCCGTGCCGAGCGTCACGAACGTGACGAGCGCCCACGGGATCGCCCGCGTCACCCAGCCGTCCCATCGCCTCTTCCAAAGCGCGGCGATCGCGAACGAGAAGGGCACCGAGAGCGAGGCGAAACCGAGGAACATGACGGGCGGGTGGATGACCATCCACGCGTCCTGAAGCAGTGGATTCAAGCCGACGCCGTCCTCCGGCGCGGGCGGTGGCAGGAGCTTGAACGGGCTCTGCTTGCAAAGGATCGCCACGATCCCGAGAAACGTCGCGAGATAGACGATCATGACGGGCGCTTCCTGTTCCTTCGCGCTCCTCCAGACGACGAGGCCGATCAGAGCCCCCCAGAAGCACCAGAGCAGGAACGATCCCTCCTGTCCGGCCCAGAAGGTGGAGATCAGGAAATGGAGCGGCAGGTCCAGGCCCGAGTATGAGTTGACGTAGGAGACGTCGAACCGGTGCTGGAGGATGAGCGTCATGAGGACGGCGCTCGCCGCCACGATGGACGTCGCGAACGCGGCGTAAGCGTTGCGCGCCAGGTGGAGCAGATCGGAGCGCCCGCGATCCGCCCGGACGTAGAGGACGAGGGAGGCGAGGCCGAAGAAGAGAGCGCCCCACAGGGCGGCGACGCCGGGCCAGAAGTACATCAGGCGGGCTTCTCCTCAGGTCCCGGAGTCCGCCTTGCGCGAGGCGTAGGACCTCTCGACCTCCGCCCCCTGGTACTTGGAGGGACACTTCACGAGAAGCTTCTCGGCTTCGACGCGTCCATCCCGGTAGCGCCCGATCGCGACGATCGAGATTGCGTCTTTGAAGTTCGCCGGCCGCGTGCCGCCATATAGGACGGGCATCCGGCCGCCGCGGTCATCCACGAGGTCGAAGGCGAGCATCTGAGTCGCTGTGTTGTACCGGTCGCTCGTCTTGTCGAGGCCGCCCATGACTTGAACGATCCCACGCGCTTTCCGGGCCTCCTCGAAGGAGAGGTAGGGCGTGAGCGTCTTCTGAAACGACGTGACGCCGAGCAGAACGAATCCGACCGCGAGTCCCGCCGCGATCCAGTAGCCTTTCTTCATCGATTCCTTTCCCGCTCCGCGAGCCTTCGATCCAGCCGCCAGACGTAGAGGAAGAGCCCGGCCCAGATGACGATGTTCACGACTGCGAGGAAGGCGAGGCTGCTCACGGAGCGATTCTTTTCTCGAAACCCGAGGAAATCAATGTTTATCGGCCCGCTCTGTGATGCAAACGCATCCGTTTGCGGGACATTCCTGCCGCGGCTCCTGCTCGGCTTCGCAGAACTCTCGGCCACCGGTGAAGCTCGGTCGGGCTTGGCGGAAGCGGTGACCGTCGGCCTAACGCCTCGCGGATTTCGTCGGCGCCTGAAAGTCGAGCGGCGCCCTGGGCGGATCGTTCGTGACGGTCCACGGGCTGTCGCCGCGCAGGTACATTCGATACATCTCGGCCTGATCGAAGGGCCGCGCGCCGCGGCGTCCGAAGACCGCCAGCTGGTTTCCAGATTCATCGACAGCGCGATCCCGGTCCAGCCCTTTGGAAATCGCGACCGCCGGTCCCTTCGTCGGAAAGCTCGCGATCAGCTTCGGTTTCGGTCGAGGTGAAAAGCCGTAGATGCCCGGGTTCGTATCGGGCGAAAGGAGCTGAACGACCCTCAATCCGTTTCGCCCGTCCGCGACGTAGGCGAAGAGACTGTTGTTGGTCATCCCGAGCTTGACATCTCGCGCGTCGGTGAGCGTTCCCTCGGCATCGTAGACCTGATCGAGCTGCGGCCTGACCGGATCTTGGATGTCCAGGACGGCTAGGCCCTTGGAGCCGGCAGCGACGTACGCATAAGTCCTCGAGAGATACACGGCGTTGGCCTCGGGAAGGCGGACGACCGTTCCCGTCGCGCGCGGATTCCCGAGATCCGTCACGTCGAGCACCTTCAACCCCTCGGCATCGCAGACGAACGCGTAGCGGAACTGGACTGCCACGGCGCGCGGGCGATCGAGGGAGGGCGGGCCGATCTCGGCCGAGATCGAGAGACGCTTCGGAGCGTTCCGGAGTGAGACGACCACGAGTCCACGGTCGGTCGAGACGTAGGCATAGGTTCCGACGATCGTCACGCTCTGCGCCCCGGTCAGTTTGCCGTCAGGGTTGAAGGTGACGGCGCGCTCGAGGAAATTGTTCGTGGGATCGCCGTCCAGAAGAGTCGCTGCGGGGACGAGAATCAGGCCCTCTTGCCGATCGGCCACGTAGACGAAGCCATACATCGAATGGATCGCCGGCTCCTCGTTGACCGGAAGACGAGGCCTCGTCGGATCGATCGCCATGGTGGAGGGAAGCGCGACCCCGGCCGCATCCTTCGTCCGCACGTACAGGCGCTGTCCGAGCGGCGAGACCGGGGCCGTCTGGATCCTCTGGGAAAACCCCTTGTTGTCCACGTTGGCGACGTCGTACACGACGAGACCGTCGGCTCCGCTCGCCGTGTAGAGGTACTCGCCGCGGAGCTGGAGAGAGCGGATGTCTCGCCCGCGGTGCACGTGCGCCTCCCGCAGGCGCCGGCCTTTCCGGAGGAAGGCGTCAAACCGCTCCGGGTAGGCCAGGGAGTGGAGCGAGCTGCCGAGGACGGCCTGGGGCTGGTCCCTCTCGGTCACCGCAACGGCGGTGAAACCGGACCGGCCCATCCCCACGTAAGCGAACCGGCCGATGAAGTTGTAGAAGTTCGTGCCGAGCATCAGGAGCTGCGCCATCTTCGCGTTGTTGTCGTTGGCTCGGGAAAGGTGGCAGTCCGTGCACGTTTTCGTCTGCCGCCCTCCGCGGATGGCGTGGGAAAAGAACGGGGAGAAGGCGGTCCCCGCGAGACCCTCGGCGGATACAGTTTGCTGTTGTGTGTAGAGCCATTCGCGATTCTGATTCTGGGAGTCAACGAGGACTGCGCACGACGAGCGGATCGTCGTCACGTCGTTGCCGTGAGCGGTCGAATCGCGGCCGAGCATGAATACGTCGTCGCGAAGGGTCTGGAAGTTGTAACCCGTCCAGTTTCGCGAATCGGTCCCCTCGTTGTGGAGATTCGGTTTCTTGCGGTTGGCCGCCATGGGCAGATGGCAGCCGAAGCAAGACGTCACCCACGACGTGTGGCAGGTTTGGCAGGCCACTTTTCCCGAGGCGTGCGCGAGTTTCGCGGGATCCAGCAGATTGCCCCAGGTCGTCCCGTCGCTCTGCATCGTCTTAGCCAGCCGAGACCGTTCGTTGTAGTGCTCGTTACCGGGGGTGATCGTATCGAGCGTCTGCACGACCTCCCACTTCACCGCGGGATCGATCGACGACTGCTGAAAGATCTTTCCGCGCCGCTTCTGAAAGCGCGGGCCGAACCCCGTCGGCAGGGTCGTCAGATCCGTTCCATCGGACATCCGGAGCGTCGCCGGCTCGCCGTAGTCGCCGTGGCAATCTACGCAGCGAATCTTCGCCGCAGCGCGGGTCTCAGCGTAGAGCTTACCGTCCCCATGGCTGTCTCCGACGAAATGGCAGTCGACGCAGTGCATGCCCTTCTCGAGA
>DASXTN010000273.1:0-2390 GCA_036505435.1 Thermoanaerobaculia bacterium
GTACGCGAGGCGGGTGTCCGCTACGACTACAAACGAATCGATGTCACCGTCGAAGCGGTCCGTCGGCGTCCGGGACTCGGGATGCTCGCGGTCAGGATGAGCGGTCTCCGTTCCAACCCCGATCCCGACCAGATTCTCTCGAAGGGAGATGCCGATCCATAGCCGGGCAACCGAGCGCGAAGGGTTTGCCCCCGGCTCGACCCTGGTGGAGATCCTCGTCGCGGTCTCGATTGGAGCGGTGCTGCTCATGGGCGTTCTCGCGGTCTGGGACTTCGCGGCGCGTACGAACAAGAGCGAGATCGACATCACCGACGCGCAAGGCAGCGTGCGCTACGGGCTTCACCAGATCTCCCGCGTCGTCGCGATGGCGGGCGCGGGCGGTCTCTTCGTGACGCAAGCCGTCCTCCTGCGGCCCGATCCCGATCTCGGCGGTATTTCGGTTCCGCCCGACGGCGACCACGACAACATCGTGGGCGGCACGGTGACAGACCTCTCGGGGGCACGGGTCCCGATTCGGCCCGGTACCGACCTGATCGAGGTTCGGGGAGTCTTCTTTTCGCCGCTCCTCGGTCTCGACCCGGCGAGCGGCTGCGGCGCGTGCACCGGCGTATCGGAGCTCACGGCGCGGGCCGTAACCGAAACCGGACACATCAACGAACATCCCGCCAGGCGACCACAGTTCTCTCTCATCGATGCGTACACGCAGGGCGTCTCGGACCGTGCTCCAGTGTTCGTCCTCGTTTCCGAAGGGGCAGACCTGCATCCAGGCTGCTCGACCACGGGATCCGAGAATGCGCTGCCTCCTCAGCCTCCGTACGCCGTCGGCCTCCTGACCGCGCCGACCGCGCTCGCCGCGGCGGGAACGTTCGGCCGGGTCGATTTCTCCAATGCGCTCGCGCGCGAGCTCACGACCGAGGATCCGCGCGATCGGGCATCGCCCGTCGGGCCGCCGCTCCACGCGCTTCGGCGGACGGGCGTGCTCGACGACCTCCTCTTCTTCGTCGATGACTCCGATCCACGTCACCCCGTCCTTGCGCAGGCCGTGCGGCGCGGGTCCCGTTTCGACGTCACGGGAATCGCCGAAGACATCGAAGACCTGCAGGTCTCCTACGGCGTCGATGGTCTCTACGGGTCCGACTCCGTTCTTTCCGACGGCAGTCTCGGGCGGCTCGTTCCTCCCTCGCCGGAAGATCCCGACCCGGATGCCTCGACGCAGCGCGACGCCGACGAATGGGCGCCGAACGTCGAGGGGGAACGGCTGTTCGAGACCGCGGAGCTCCAGTCCGTTGATCCGCCACCGGCGGGGTTCCCTCACACGGGAAATCCTTCGGACTCACACTGTCCAAGGGTGCGGGCGCTGAAGATCGGTCTCGTCGCGAAGTCGCACGATCCGGATCCTTCCTATCGCGGACCCGACTCGGCCGGAATCCGATCCATGAACTCGCCGCCGGAGGTGCGCTTCTACCCGACCCCTCCGTCCGCGCCGCGGTTCCGGAGACGATTCCTGACGATCACCGTCGCCCTCCGTAATTTCGGTTTCGCGGGATGACCACGCGCCGCCGCCCGTCGGGCGAAGCCGTTCTGCTGCTCGTCATCCTGGGTCTCGCCGTCCTCGCGGTCATCGGAATCGCGCTCCAGTTCTCGACGAGCGCGGAAAGAGCGATCGCGGTCAACGAGTGGTCGGTCGCGCGGTCGCTCTACGCGGCGGACGCCGGAATCCGCTGGGCGGCCTGCCGGATGCGGACTCCCACTCAATTTCTGGCACGCCCGGAGTTCCGGGAGCCGCCCGACCCGTTCGGGACCGTTTCATTTCCGCTGCCCGGCCACCCCCACGGACCCGCCGGTCCGTTCTCCGGCGATCCGGACGAGAAGGGTATCCTCGTGACCGTCCAGGCTCCGAGCTTCCTCGGGCGCCGGCTCTATGTCGGCGATGGTGCACCCGGTCGATACATTTACGCGTTCGAAATCCGGGTTCGCGCATCCGAGAATGCCCCGGTACCCCGATACATGAAAGAGCTCGTCGCCGACGTCGAAGTCGGGCCCCTCCCCGAGGATCTCTTTGCGAGGCTCACAGCCCCGCCTCCCGGCGACCGGAGCCCCCGGATCATGACCGCGCAGCTTCGCGAGCAGGGGGTTCGGACATCCCCGATCCGGGACCGGCCCGCTCTGACCGCCGCCTTCCCGCGGGCTATAATCTCGAAAGCACTTTCGGCAGGTGAAGAGGCGGATCTCACGGAGGACGGAAGTTTCCGGTTGGTAACCATGAATTGGAAAGAACAATGACAAAAGTGTCGCGGCTCTCCATTCTCTTCGGTCTGTTCCTGACGGCGCTCGTGGCCTCTGCCGACGTCGTCGTCTTGAAAGGCGGCGTCGTCATCAACCTGAAGAAG
>DASXTN010000274.1:0-1556 GCA_036505435.1 Thermoanaerobaculia bacterium
TCCTTCGGGTCGTTGAAAGTGGGCACGAGCACCGCGGCGTCGGCGATCGTGAAGTTCGCGTACGATGCCGGGAGCCGGCGCCCGTCGAAAAAGACCGGATCCGGCATCGGAATCGCCACGACCTCGACCCGGGAGCCATCCTCGAGTCGCATCCCTTCGAGCCGCTCCCGATTCTCTTCGAGCAAGCGGTGGTTTTCGTCCGCGGGGTTTTCCTCCCGGCAGAGCACCACCGTGCGCGGTCCGACGAAACGGCAGAGATCGTCGACGTGTCCGTGGGTGTCGTCTCCCACGATTCCACGCCCGAGCCAGATCACGTTTGGAGCGCCGAGAAAGTCCCGGAAGATCTCTTCGTAGCCTTGCCGCGTCAGGCCGGGATTGCGCACCTGGACGCGAGGATCGAGCAGACACTCTTCCGTCGCCAGGAGGGATCCGCGCCCGTTGACGTCGATCGCTCCGCCTTCGAGCACGACTTCGCGGCCGCGCTTCTCGGCGACGAAGACCCGCAGGCCGAGCTCCCTCGCGATCCGATCTGGAACACGGTCGTCGTGGCGCCAGTCGGTATAGCGCGCCCATCCGTTGAATCGAAACCGGCTGATCGCGACCGCGGCGGGCGATTCGCCGCGGCGAACGAACGCCGGTCCGGAGTCACGAGTCCATCCGCGGTCCGTTGGGATCCGGAAGAACTGGATCCGCGAGAGATCCACGCCCGCGCGCGTGAGGACTCGCCGCGCGCGCTCCTGGTGGGCGCGAGACTGCACGAGGGTCCGGACGATCTCGCCGCGCGCCAACCAGCGGACGATCTCGGCGTATGCCCACGGGATGGGGCCGAAACGCCCGGGCCAGTCGGTCGTGTTGTGGGGCCAGCCGATCCAGGTCGCTTCGTGAGGCTCCCACTCGGCCGGCATCCGAAACCCGAGCGCGGCGGGAGCCTGCTTGCTTCGAGGACTCAAATCGCTACGAGCCTCGGAATCGTGGGGGCGGGGCTCGTCCCCGCCCGCGGGCGGCCACAAGGGCCGCCCCTACGGCCCGGGGTGCTATCAAGACTTACGGTACAGAACATCAGCGGGAACCGCTGGGCGGCGCCGCGTCGAGAAACCGGCGCGTCAGCCCTTCGTACGCATCGATCCGACGGTCGCGCAGGAAGGGCCAATTGCGCCGCACGTCTTCGATGCGGGCTGGATCGACTTCCGCAACGAGGATCTCCTCCTGATCGGTCGAGCCGCGGGCGAGCAGAACACCCTGCGGGTCTGCGACGAAGGACGTCCCCCAGAACTCGATGCCGGTCGCCTGTCCCTCCGGCTTCTCGTAACCCACGCGGTTGACAGCCGCCACATAGAGACCGTTGGCGATGGCATGGCCACGTTGGACGGTCATCCAGGCGTCGAGCTGCGCCGCGCCGTGCGTCTCTTTTTCGAACGGATGCCAGCCGATCGCGGTCGGATAGAAGAGCACCGCCGCCCCCCGCATCGCCGTCAGGCGCGCGGCCTCCGGGTACCACTGGTCCCAGCAGATGAGGACCCCGACGCGCCCGCGCCGCACGTCAAAGACGGGAAACC
>DASXTN010000275.1:0-3960 GCA_036505435.1 Thermoanaerobaculia bacterium
AGCACGCCGCCCACGAGGAAGTCGGCGCCGAGCGCGCCGACGGAGACGGGGATCGTGCCGACTGACTGATAGGCGTCGAGTGCCAGGAGTGCACCTTCACGACGGCATTTTCCGGCAATCGCAGCGACGTCCAGCACGAACGCGCTCTTGAAGAGCACGTGCGAGATCGCCACGAGCGCGGTGCGGCCGTCGATCACGTCGCAGACGCGCGACTCGTCGGCAGAGAGGCCATCGCCTCCCGGAGACGGAACGACGATGACTTTGGCGCCGAGTCGGGGCCCGAGCGTCTCACAGAGGTAGCGGATCGTCGGGAATTCCCCGTCGAGCATGACGATCCGGTTGCGCGGCGGCCGGTACTCGAGCGACGAGAGCAAAACGGCCGCTGCGATCGTGACGTTCGGGAGCATGGCAACCGTTCCGGCTCCCGCGCCGACGAGGGGCGCGATCTCATCCCCGACGGTCACCGACATGTCCCACCACCCTTCGGCCCACGCCCGAACGCCGCGAGTGGCCCAGGTCTCCGCGTACTCGGAGAGCGCGGTGGCGGCTCCGCGCGGCATCGCCCCGAGAGAGTTGGAGATCAGGTAGGTCGTCT
Organism: Thermoanaerobaculia bacterium; assembly: GCA_036505435.1. Classification (GTDB taxonomy): domain Bacteria; phylum Acidobacteriota; class Thermoanaerobaculia; order UBA5066; family Gp7-AA6; genus Gp7-AA6. The sequence continues at coordinate 596 of DASXTN010000275.1, forward strand.
TCTCGAGGATCGGGAACTCGGGGCGGAAGCGGAGGAGCGGATCAGCGGCCACCGCTCTCCCCCGGCGCCACTCGCCGTCCGGCCTTGTACACCGCGGCGATCGCGCGAACGTTCTTGACGTCTTCGAGAGGATCGGCGTCGAGTATCAGGAAGTCCGCGCGCTTTCCGGCAGCCAGCGTTCCGCGATCTTTCTCGACCGAAAGCGACCTCGCCGCCGTCTCCGTCGCCGCGCGAAGAGCGTCGAGCGGAGAGAGCCCCGCCTTCACGTAGAGGTCCATCTCGATCGAGACCGCGAGCCCGGGAAAGGCCCACATGTCCGTTCCGAGCGCGACGGGGACTCTCGCGGCATGGAGCTTCACGAGGTTTTCTCTGAGAGCCGGCAGATGTCGCTTCACGTTCTCGAAGTTCGGGTAGCGCTCGCGATAGCGGTCCGAATAGGCAGCGGACCGGTACAGCGCGACCGTGTCCGTTGGAAGCGCCGCCGAGGCCCGCGGATCGGCGAGCACCGAGTCGACGAACCCGCGCGTGTCGGCGAGGAACTCGAAAACGTCCAGTGTCGGGATGTAGAAGGCCGGCCGAGAGCTCATGGCGCGGATCGTCTCGGCGCCGATCAGATCGAGCACACCATGCGCGAGCGCCGTCGCGCCGTCATCGATCGCCTCCCGCGCATCGGAAAAACCGGGTGCGTGCACGGTGGCGCGGAGTCCTTCGCGCCGGGCTTCCCCGATCAGGGCCTTCGCAACTTCCGGTTTCATTCGCGGGAGCCGCGGCTTGGGATCGCGGCACCATCCCATGTCGTCCAACATCAGCTTGATCTCACGCGCGCCGAGTGCCTTCGCTTTCCGCACCGCTTGCCTTCCCGCCGCGGCCGTCTCCGGAAAACGGTCGAGGCTCGCGTCAGGCGGCTCCCCCTGATCCCACCAGCCTCCCCTGGCGGTGAAGATCGGCGCAGCAGGAAAGATTTCGGGAAGACTCGCACGAGTCCGCGAGGATTCCGCGAGGCGGCGCGCCGCGACGACGTCCTCCGCCATCAGCCGGACCGACGTCACCCCCCAGCGGAGCATCTGTTCGAGGTCCGCACCCGACTCGGCGTGAACGTGTGCGTCGATGAGTCCCGGGACGATCCACCGACCGGAGAGATCCTGGACCTTCGCGCCTTTGGGAAGAGCGGCGAGCGCGGCATCGGTCGCCGTCGACAGCGAGAGGACGCGATCGTCTCGAACGACGAGCAGCGCATTCGGTCGCGCGGCCGACCCTGTGCCGTCGATGACCGTCGCGCCGCGAAAGGCAAGGACCGCGAAGAGGACCGTCCTAACGGGCGACCGCTCCCTCTTTTTCGAGCTCCTCTTCCGGGATCTCGACCGGGTAGGACCCCGTGAAGCACGCGGCGCACGTGGCCTGAACCGGCCGTCCGAACGCCTCGTGCAACCCTTCCGGTGAGAGGTAGCCCAGGCTGTCGGCGCCGATGAACTCGCGGATCTCCTCGACCGACTGGTTGGCCGCGATGAGCTCCCGTCGCGTGGGCGTATCGATGCCGTAGTGACAGGAAGCAATCGTCGGGGGCGACGACACCCGCATGTGTACTTCGGATGCCCCGGCGTCGCGCAGCATCCGGACGATCTTCTGCGACGTCGTTCCGCGGACGATCGAGTCGTCAACGAGGACCAGCCGTTTGCCGTCGACGACTTCTCGAACCGGATTCAGCTTCACTTTCACACCGAAGTGCCGGATCGCCTGCTTCGGCTCGATGAACGTCCGCCCGACGTAGTGGTTCCTCACGAGTCCGAGCGCAAAGGGGATGCCCGACTCGCGGGCGTAGCCGAGCGCGGCGTACAGACCGGAGTCGGGGACCGGGACCACGACGTCCGCTTGAGCCGGGTGCTCGCGCGCAAGTCGCGCGCCGAAGGCCTCCCGCGAAGCGGCGACGCTCTTGCCGAAGACCTTCGAGTCGGGGCGCGCGAAGTACACGTGCTCGAAGACGCACGGGGTCGACCGGGAGAACGCGAACCGGCGGGAGGAAAAGCCTTCGCGTGACAGGCGCACGATTTCGCCCGGGTCGACGTCCCGCTCGAAACGCGCTCCGATGAGATCGAAGGCACAGGTCTCCGAGGCGACGACTGGCGATCCCTCGCGAATCCCGAGCGAGAGCGGGCGAATGCCGTTCGGGTCGCGGGCGGCGAAGATGCCCTCGCGTGCAAGCACGAGAATCGAGTAGGCGCCGCGGACCTCGAGAAGCGCCTCGGCGAGCGCCGAAGGAAGGTCCGGAGCCTTCGACCGGGCGACGAGATGGAGGATGACCTCCGAATCGGACGTCGTCGTGAATAGGGCGCCGGAGGCTTCCAGCTCGCGGCGGATCTCGCGGGCGTTCACCAGGTTTCCGTTGTGGCCGAGCGCGAGAGGCCCGCGCCCCGTTGCGAACACGATCGGCTGTGCGTTCGCGAGAAGCGACGCCCCCGTCGTCGAGTAGCGCACGTGGCCGATCGCCGTTCGGCCGGGCAACCGGGACAGCCGCACTTCGTCGAACACGTCGGCGACATAGCCCATCTCCCGCTCGACCCGCAGTGTCTCCCCGTCGAGCGTGGCAATTCCCGCCGACTCCTGGCCCCGATGCTGGAGAGCGTAGAGCCCAAGATAGGCGATGTTGGCCGCATCCTCGGAATCGGCGATGCCGAAGATGCCGCACTCGTCGCGAAAGCCGCCCCGCGTATCCATCCCTCTCGATGTTAACGCCGAGGGGAAGCGGTTCATGCCTCGACGGTCCGAGGCGGTACCGGGGCGGGGCGTTACGACATCCAGTCGGCGAAAATGCGGACTCTTTTCGTGGCGCTCCAACCAGCCGAGCTGACTTTCGTGGCGAGCGAGAGCTCTATGCCATGCGCGCCGGCAGGAAGAATCTTCCGCGCGGAGTAGAAACCGACCTGTTGCCCTGAATCGTTCAGCAGCCGTAGCACGATCTCGACGCGATGGGCCTGGCCATCGGTGTTCGAGCCGGTGAAGACCCATTCCGAGATGATCGGGTCAGCGCCCGCCTCGGACTTCGTCTGAAGGGTGACGGAGTCGATCGAAGCAACGAATCTCGCCCGGTACTCGAGCTTCTGGAGGGGCGTCTTCTCGCCGGGAGCCGGCATCGGGATCGTCGTCTCCGAATGGTGCATCAGGGCGGCGAACAGGAGCGTGGAGGCGGGTGCCAAACCAATCAGGCCGCAGAGGATGGGACGTCCCCACCGACTCATCGAAGACCTCCTTCGGGAGCTGTCAGAGAGCTTCGCGGATTATAGCGGGCCAGACAGATCCAGAACCGTTTGGAGAAGGCCGTCCACTACTTTTGCCATCCGCGCGTAATCGAGCGTCTCGGGAGTGTCCTC
>DASXTN010000276.1:0-3444 GCA_036505435.1 Thermoanaerobaculia bacterium
ATCGAATCGCTCACCGTGCACGACGTCTTCGGAGGCGTCACGAGCGTGCCGCGAGCCGATCGGTCGACCGCCCTGGCGAGCTCGCCGCCGACCGAGCGATGGACCATGTTTTCGACGGCGATTCAGGGTGCGCCGTCGGGCGACCGAACCGTCGCCGACTTCTTCGTCCTCGCGCCGAGCGCGCCGCCCGCCTACCAGGTCGGAACGGCGCTCGAGGACGTTCGCTTCGTACGTGACGAGATGGCGAACATGGTTTGGGCGGTGGAGCAGACGACGGAGGGCGAGAGCGGCCGCGCGCTCTCAGGAGCAGAGCGGGACCGGGCGCGAACCGTCCGGCCCCCGGCGCCCGAGGCTCTCGCGCCCGAGGGAGCGCCGCCGCTGCGCTACCTCATCGAGACCACCGTCCCGGAGCATTGGATTCCCTTCCTCCCGGTGGTGCTCGATCCCGCGCGCGGGTCGATCCGTCTCGAAAGGGCGGCGATGCTGCGTCCCGATCCGGCGGGCGGACCGGCGGAGCCGATCCTGCCCCGGGGACGCATCCTGACCCCGAGCAGCGTCGGTCCCGAGGCGCGGTATCGCGTCTTCGAGGAGGAGGTCACGCGTTCCGGTTTGCGGGTTCTGCGCGTTCCCGTGCGGACGCGCTGGATGGACGGGTCGACCCATCTCTGGATCGTCCGAAGAAAGCAGGCCGGCCGCGGCGAGGGCTCGAGTGGCCTTCGTTTCGATCTAGGAGAACCGAACGGTCCGTCGCCTTAGCTTCGCTCGGGCTCCCGCAACGCGAGTCGTTTCGCTCGGTGAGCTCGCGAAACTTGGTCGCGTTGCGATCTCTCGATCAGAGAGTCTCGCTCAATCGTTCGCGGCGCGAATAGTCTCCCGACGAAGGAGGAAGGAGGTTCGCGCCGCGGGAGCCCGCAGCGGTCGCGCAGCAGCGCGATCCGCGAGGGCGACGTCTAGCAGGCTGCTGCCCGTAACTCGAAGCAAAGGCCTACGAGGAATCGGCACTTGAGGTAACTCGCCGCAGCAGGCAACGAGTGCGAAACGCGCGCCCTCTCGGTCCGCGGAGGGCTAAATCGCTCGCACAACTATTCGGGCTTATAAAGCTGGTTCCGAGTTCGAATCCCGGCGTCCCGACCCAAACGGCTCTCACGGATTCCAACTCACTCCGCGCGTAACTCTTCGAATCGTCGAGCCTTCCGGTGGAAATCGGGGGGCTCGACTTTTCTCCCGTTCGTGGATTCTCGAGGGTGTTCGTGGAAGGATTGGGGCACACATTCGGGCACACGCGTTTGTGCGGAAGGAGCGGCTCCATGATGTCCAACGGCCAGTTCGCGATCAACGTCCTCGCTCTGTTGCTGTCGCCACTCATAGCAGTTCAGGTCACCGAGTGGATTAATCGAGTCAGGGAGAAGCGGCAGCGAAGGTTAGATCTCTTCAAGACACTCATGCGAACAAGAGCGGCCTTCATCGCACCAGATTACGTGCAAGCGTTGAACCTTTTCGGCGTCGAGTTCCACGGCAAGGACGCAAACTCTCAGAACGTCCTCCGCTGTTTCAAGGCGCTCCTAAATCATCTGAACACGCAGCCTCCCGCTACGGAATGGTGGGGCAAGGAAAGAGAGAAGCTCCTCCTCGAACTGATTCTCGCGATGGGAAAGTGCTTGGACTACGACCTTGATAAGACCGAGCTTACGCAGACGTCTTACTTTCCCCGAGGCTATATCGAAACGGAACTGGAACAGCAGCGGATCAGGAAGGGCTTTGCGGACATCGTTGACGGCAACCGCCCGCTTCCCGTAGAAGTCAGGCAGCCGTAGAAACTAGGGACCGCCGGGCGGGGGCGGAGGCGGCTTGTCCGCAGCTACGCGCGGAGCTGTTGCCGGCTCCTCGATGAAATACCACGCGGCTAGACTGCCAAGCAGCCAGACAACGACACCCCCCTCAATTCCTCTGAAAAGAAAACCCAAGATACCCGCATAGGCGGCAAGGAGGTACCACCGCCTGCGCCGCGACAGTCGCGGCCACATCAGCTTGGCCAAGAGTCCAGCCAAGACGACGACTAGGGCCAGTTGCAGGAGGATCAATGGAGGGATCATAAGCCCGCGGCATGACGGTCAAGGCGGCGTCCGCGGGGGCTGGACGCCGCCTTCACGACCGAGGCGGGCACGGTGAACAGGTCCCCGCCGCCCAACCGGTAAGGAGGACCCCCCGGTTTTCCCTAATCCTTCACCTCGCCGAGCCGGTGCTCGTACAAGCACGCAGTCGATTGGGGTCAGGTCTGCGGGTCGAGGGGGTCGGCGCCTGGATATATCGTTACCCCTCAACGTGCCCTTCCCGTTTCGCGCGAGGAGGTGGAAATGGTCCCCTTGATGTCGCTCTGGGCTCCGATCCTCATCTCGGCCGTGGCTGTCTTCGTGGCCAGCTCGATCATCCACATGATGCTGCCGTATCACCGCACCGACTACGGCCAGGTGCCGTCGGAAGACGCAGTGATGGATGCGCTCCGCAAGTTCGGCATCGCTCCCGGCGACTACATGATTCCCCGCCTCCAGAGCCGCGAGGCCATGAAGTCGCCCGAATTCAAGGAGAAATTCAAACGCGGCCCGGTCGCCATGATGACGGTGATGAAGGGCGAGTTCACGATGGGAAAGCGGCTCGCGCAATGGTTCGTCTATCTGATCGTCGTCGGGATCTTCGCCGCGTACGTCGCCGGCCGCGCGCTCGGGTCGGGCGCGCCGTACGGGTCTGTGTTCCGGTTCGTCGGCACCGTCGCCTTCGCGGGTTACGGGCTCGCCCTGTGGCAGAACTCCATCTGGTACAGCCGCTCCTGGAGCACGACCCTCAAGTCGAACTTCGACGCCCTCGTATACGCGCTTCTGTCCGCCGCGATCTTCGCGTGGCTCTGGCCGAAGTGACGATTCCGGCGGCGTGTCGTTCCGCCATCGAATGCTTTAGGAAAGGTGGGTGCCAATGAGTCGCTGGACGTTCGAGCCCGGGCACACCGCGGCGGAGTTCTGCGTCCGACACATGATGGTGACGTACGTCCGGGGCCACTTCAAGAACGTGCATGGAACCCTCGAGTTCGATCCCGCCTCGCCTGCCGCCTCGCGCGTCGAGGCGGTCATCGATGCTCGCGGTCTCTGGAGCGGTGAGCCCGACCGCGACGCGCACCTGAAGAGTGCCGACTTTCTCGACGCGGAGCGGTTTCCCGAGATCACCTTTCGCGGAGGCGAGGTTCGGCTCAAGGGTCCCAACGAGGCTGCCGTCTCGGGCGAGCTCACGATTCGGGGCATCGCGCGGCCCGTCGAGCTGCAGGTCCGCTACCTCGGGCAGTGGGAGACGCCCTGGTGGGAGGACGGGGTTGACAAAGGGCCGAAGACGCGAGCCGGATTCCTCGCGACGACTCGGATCAACCGCCACGACTTCGGCGTGAGCTGGAACAGCGTC
>DASXTN010000277.1:0-4785 GCA_036505435.1 Thermoanaerobaculia bacterium
GCGCACGTCGCCGCGCCGTCGTACGCCGCGAGCACGCGCAGCGGCGTCAGCGCCACCGTACCCCGGGACGCCTCGATCGTCGCCGCGATGGCGGGCAGGAGGAGCGGCACGAGCAGCGGAAAAGAGACGACGAGGAACAGAACGTTGCGTTGCCCGGCGCGCGCGACGAGGGCCGAGAGAAACGTCGACACGATCGAGAGGCCCCAGCCTCCGAGGAGGACGACCGCGGTGAGCGCCGCCGGTGAACCGACTCTCCACTCGAGAAGCACCGCAAACGCCGGCACCGAGAGCGCGGCGATCGCCAGGAAGAGAACGAAATTGAAGAGCGCCTTCCCGGCGAGAACGACGGTCCCGGGGGCGAGCTTGCGGAGCGCGAGCCCCGTGCCGGTCTCCTCCTCGCGGACGAACGCGCGGGGCAGACCGGTCGCGGCGGAGAAGAAAAGGAGGATCCAGAGGAGCGCGGCGTCGAGTCCCTCCCGGGCTTCCAGGGGAAGCCCGAATGGTCCGACGGCGTACGAAACGAGCGCGATCGCCGTCGCCGCGAAGAAGAAGACCGAAGCGATCGCGACACGCCGCCGGAGCTCCTGCGCGGCGTCTTTCGCACAGACCGCCCAGGCGCGGGAGAAGAAGCTCACGTGTCCAGTATCCCGAGCTGCAGCACCCGGTCCGCCGGCGGCAGTTCCGAAAGCTCGGTCGCTGCCACGACGACGGGGCCCCGCTGCCCGGCGGACGCCGCGAAACGCGCGACCGCCTTCCGACCCTGCCCGTCGAGACCCGAACACGGCTCGTCCAAGAGCAGGACCGCCGGCTCGAAGAGGAGCGAGAATGCGATCCTCAGCCGCTGCTTCATGCCAGTGGAGAAGTGCTCGACTGGCCCTTCCGCCGTTCCCAGGCCGACCGCATCGAGTCGCTCCCGAACGTCTTGCCGCTTCGGGGGGACTCCCGCAACCCGGCGAAAGAAGGCGAGGTTCTCTTCCGCCGAGAGCTCCGAGTAGAACGCCAAGTCCGGTCCCGACCACCCGACGGCGGTGCGCCGCTCCTCGGTCGAGAGCTCCCGGCCATCGCACTCGATCCGGACTCGACCGGTGCTCGGCCGAATCAGGCCCGCGAGGATCTTGAGCAACGTCGTCTTGCCGGACCCGTTCGGGCCGACGATCGCGAGCACTCCTCGATCCAGGGCAAAGGAGAGTTCGGAGAAGAGCGGAGGCCCCAAGAAGGATTTCGAGAGGCCGATCGCTTCGATTCTGGAAGAGGACACTCTCCCGGGCACGATACCAGAGCGCGCGAGCGCGGCTTGAAATGCGATTCGCGCTTCTCTATGATCCGCCCGGTTCAGACTCTTGCGGGGTCAGGATTTATCCTGACCCCTCTTCGCTGAACCTGGCACGACGTTGCAACGAAGATGCGAACCGGCGGCGTCGTCGACGGAAGCGTTTCTCGAAGGAGTACCGATGCCGAAGCGCGCTCTCGTTCTGCTTCTGGGTTTCGTCGTTTCGCTCTCCCTGGTCGCGTGCGGCGGGAAAGACGAGGACGCTCTCCTCGAAGAAGAAGCCACGCCGGCCCCCGCGGCGGCGCCGGCTGCCGGGGCCCCTGGGGCCGCCGCTCCCGCGGCAGCTCCCGCCGCCGGAAGCGCGACGATCACGGGGAAAGTCGCGTTCGAGGGGACGGCGCCCACGATGGAGAAGCTCAAGATGGACGCCGACGCCTTCTGCAAATCCGCGCACGCCCAGCCGGTCTACTCGCAGGAGGTCGTCGTCAATCCGAACAACACGCTGCAGTGGGTGTTCGTGTACGTCAAGGAAGGCGTCACGGGTTCCCATCCGGCGCCGTCGACGCCGGTGACGATCGACCAGCACGGCTGCCAGTACCATCCCCACGTGTTCGGGATGCAGGCGGGACAACCATTGAGGATCTTGAACAGCGATTCGACCCTTCACAACATCCACGCGCTTCCGAAGAAGAATGCGGAGTTCAACATCGGGCAGCCGTTCAAGGGCATGGAAACGATCAAGAAGTTCGACAACCCGGAGGTTCCGCTCCGGTTCAAATGCGACGTGCACAAGTGGATGGGAGCCTACGCGGGCGTCTTGAACCACCCCTTCTTTGCGGTCACGAACGATCAGGGAACCTACGAGATCAAGAACCTGCCGCCTGGCAACTACGTGATCGAGGCGTGGCAGGAGAAGTACGGCGCGCAGACGCAGAACGTGACGGTCAGCGGCTCGGAGTCCAAGACGATCGACTTCACGTTCAAGGGATAGCGGCCCCTTGTCGACCGTCACGCCGCGGGGCCGCGGCATCCGAGTCGCTTTGAGCGCGCTCGGCGCGGCGGCGGTTCCCTCCCTCGCCTCGGCGCTGCCTTTCTGGCTCCGGTTGCCGGAAGACGTGTCGACCTACGGCGGAAAGATCGACGGTCTCTTTCACTTGATCCTCTGGATCACGGGAACGATCTTCGTCATCGTCGAAGCACTGCTCCTGCTGTTTCTCTTCCGCTACCGTCGCCGCGAGGGACGGCCGGCACACTACACGCACGGCTCGAACCGCCTCGAAGTCATCTGGACGATCGTTCCGGCCGTCATCTGCGTCGTTCTCGCGATGCTCTCGCGGCGCAGCTGGGCGGAGATCAAACAGAGCATGCCGCAGGGCGCGATGAACGTCGAGGTCACCGCCGAGCAGTTCGCGTGGAACATCCGGTACCCGGGTCCCGACGGCAAGCTCGAGACGCCCGACGACGTGATCACACTGAACCAGCTCCACTTTCCCGTCGGGCGTCCGCTCATCGTCACGCTCCACTCGAAGGACGTCATCCATTCCTTTTTTCTTCCGGAGTTCCGCGTCAAGCAGGACGCGGTGCCGGGCATGACGACCCGCATCTGGCTCGAGGCGACGCGCGTCGGACACTGGGAGATCGCCTGCGCCGAGCTGTGCGGGCTCGGTCACTTTCGAATGAAAGGCTTCGTCACCGTGGAGACTCCTGAGGAGTTCGAGCGGTGGCTGGCCGAGACCGCCAAGGAGGCAGGGTAGATCCATGAGCACGATCGCCGTCGCACGAGAACTTCCGGTCGGAGTCCATCCGGAACCGACGTCGTTCTGGCGCAAATACATTTTCTCTCTCGACCACAAAGTCATCGGCAAGCAGTACATGTTCTACGCGCTCTTCATGCTGGTGATCGGCGGCCTGCTCGCCACGCTCGTGCGCTGGCAGCTCGCCTGGCCGGGCCGTCCGATCGGCTTCATGGGCAAACTCGCGCCCGAAGGAATGCCGGGCGGGCAGATGTTGCCGGAGTTCTACAACTCGCTCTTCACCATGCACGCGACGATCATGATCTTTTTCGCGATCATGCCGATCCTGATCGGCGCGTTCGGCAACTTCGTCGTTCCGCTGCAGATCGGCGCACGCGACATGGCCTTCCCGTGGCTCAACATGTTCTCGTTCTGGACGGCGGTACCGGCGGCGTTCCTGATCATCTGGTCGTTCTTCGTGACGGGAGGCGCGGCGCAGTCGGGTTGGACGTCCTATGCCCCGCTCTCCGCCGTGCAGCCGAAGGGGCAAACGCTGTGGCTGATCTCGCTTCTCGTCCTCGGAATCTCGTCTCTCTTAACCGCGGTGAACTTCATCACGACGGTCATCAATCTCCGCGCCCCGGGGCTGACGTTCTTCCGGCTGCCGCTCACCGTTTGGGCGCTCTTCATCACGGCGATCCTGCTTCTTCTCGCACTCCCGGTCCTCTCGGGCGCGATGATCATGCTGCTCTTCGACCGGGTGCTCGGGACGACCTTCTTCCTCCCCAAGGGGCTCGTGATCTCGGGACAGCCGCTGACGAACGCCGGAGGCGGCCAGGCTCTCCTCTGGCAGCACCTCTTCTGGTTCTTCGGGCATCCCGAGGTCTACATCATGATCCTGCCGGCGATGGGAATCACGTCGGAGATCCTGCCGGTCTTCTCGCGAAAGCCGATCTTCGGGTACCGGGCGATGGCCTACTCGATCCTCGGGATCGCGGGCCTGGGCTGGATTGTCTGGGGCCATCACATGTTCATGAGCGGCATGAATCCGATCCTCGGAACGACGTTCATGATCTCGACGATGGTCATCGCGGTGCCCTCCGCGATCAAGGTCTTCAACTGGCTGGGCACGCTCTGGGGCGGGTCGATCAGCTTCACGACGCCCATGCTGAACGCGCTCGCGTTCGTTTCGATGTTCGTCATCGGGGGTCTGTCCGGAATCTTCATGGCTTCCACACCGGTCGACATCTTCATCCACGACACCTACTTCATCGTCGGACACATCCACTACGTGCTGTTCGGCGGATCGCTCTTCGGGGCGTTTGCCGGTCTCTACTTCTGGTACCCGAAGATGTTCGGGCGGAAGATGAGCGAGAGGTGGGGAAAGCTCCACTTCGCGATCACGTTCATCACGTTCAACTGCGTCTTCTTCCCGATGCACTTCCTGGGCATGCGCGGAATGCAGCGCCGCATCTACGACTACAGCCAGTACGCGCACTTGAAGGGCCTGCAGCCGATGAACCAGTTCATGACGATTGCGCTGTTCGTTCTGGGTGTCGGGCAGCTCATCCTCGTTTTGAACTTCTTCCTCTCGATGCGCCGCGGCGAGCGCGTAGGGAACAATCCCTGGCGCTCGAATACCCTCGAATGGCAGACCGCGTCGCCGCCGCCGCACGAGAACTTCCACGAGACCCCGGTCGTGTATCGGGGACCGTACGAGTACAGCGCTCCGGAGCGCGGCGCCGACGACCACTGGCCTCAGAACGAGCCTCCGAGCGGAAG
>DASXTN010000278.1:0-2056 GCA_036505435.1 Thermoanaerobaculia bacterium
GACGCCGTGCTCGCGGATTGATGCCGCGAGCTCGGCGAGGCCCGCCTCGGAGAACTCGCGTCGGGGCTGGAACCGGTTCGGCACGAGCCGGCCGATCTCGACCTCGCGGGCGCCGGTTTCCCGTGGAACCTCCTCGGGCCCCGGCAGGAGCGCCGACAGACCGCGCCCCAGAGCCTGTTTTTGGGTCATCGAACACCCCTCCTCTTCAGAAGCTCTCTTCCGAGAGCGAGATACGCTTCCGCCCCTTTCGATTTGATGTCGTAGGCGAGAACCGGCTTGCCGAAGGAGGGCGCCTCCCCCAGCCGCACATTACGCGGAATCACGGTTTCGTAGACGAGCCGCCCGAAGTGGCTGCGAATGTCGTCGAGAACTTGCCGTCCGAGATTCGTGCGGTCGTCGTACATGGTGAGGAGGATTCCCTCGATTTCCAGGGCCGGGTTGAACACGTTGCGGACCCGCTCCACCGAGTCGAGGAGCTCGCTGACGCCTTCCAGCGCGAAGTACTCCGTTTGCAGCGGGATCAGAACAGAGTCGGCGGCCGTCAGACCGTTGACCGTCAGGAGCGAAAGCGACGGGGGACAGTCGACGAAGATGAAGTCGAAGTCCTCGCGGACGCGGTCGATCGCCTCTCTCAGCCGTCGTTCCCGGCCTTGCTGGTTGACGAGCTCGATCTCCGCCCCGACGAGATCCCGTCCCGACGGGATGAGCCAGAGATTGGGAAATGCAGTCGCCCGAAGGGCCTCCCGAGGGTCGGCGCCGAGAAGCACGTCATAGGCGTTATCCCCGTTCTTTTGCCGGGAAAACCCGAGACCCGATGTGGCGTTCGCCTGCGGGTCGAAATCGACGAGAGCGATCTTGTGATCGAAGGCGGCCAGAGCCGCCCCCAGGTTGATGGCAGTCGTGGTTTTTCCCACGCCCCCTTTCTGGTTGGCGATCGCCACGACTCGACCCATCTTTCCAAGCATTTTGGGGTTTCGGTCACCAAATGGAAAGAGCGAACACCGGGAATCGTGAGCAGCACCGTCATGGGCCCTCGAAAGAATTGTCTCGAGGGAGGCGAGGGCGATGTTCCCCGTGGAACACCTCAGGTCTTGCGGAAGACGCCGATCGCCCGCTGACGGCTGCCGGGGATAGCGAGCACCTGCACGAGTCGCAGCCCTATGGTCGCCAGCGTGGTCACGAGTTGATCGGGCGTCGTGGTCCAGAGGAGCAGGTCGCCGCCGGGGCGGAGGAACCCCATCTGCCGGAAGATTTCCTTGTCGATAGCGACCCCCCGGGACGTCGCGGCGTCGTAGCGGGCGTCCGGAAGGTTTTCGAGCCGGTCGATCAGCACTTCTGCGTTCTCCACGGGAATCGTCCGGGCAATGTGCTTCAGAAAAGCTGCGCGTTTTCCCCGCGGTTCGAGCCACGTCATCCGAACGTCGGGCCTTGCGATCGCGAGCGGAACGCCCGGAAATCCTCCGCCGGTCCCGATGTCGAGGACCCGGGCAGCGGGATCGAGCAGGTGTTCTCCCAGGAGAGACTCGAGGACATGGGAGACGAGGTCGGCCTCGCCGAGCGGGCCCGTAAGGTTCATTTTTCGACGCCAGCGGTCGAGCTCTACGAGGAAGAGGACGAGCCGATTCCGAACGCCGTTCGAAAGAGAGAGACCGAAGCTGGGAAGGCCTCGGTCGAGCAGGGCCCGAAAGCCCTCAGGGGCGAGGCGCTCGGACCCGGCCGACATGAGCGCAGATTGATAAGTCGCTTATTTTCAATGGATTATATAACTTCGCGGTCAGCGCGCCTTCAGCTTCACGGCGACGCGCTTCAAGAAACCGTCGCCCTCGCTTTCGGTCTCGACATCGGGGTCTGTCGAGAGGGCCAGGTGGACGAGACGACGCTCCCCGGGCGAGAGCGGCGGCAGGAGCTGCGCCCGGCGTGTGCGTTTGACCTCTTCGGCGGAGCGGTGAGCGAGCTCCTCGAGCGACTCGCGCTGGTGCGCGCGGAATCCCTCGGCATCGAGCCGCGGATAGACGGGTCGGCCGAGCCGGCGGCTCGCAATGCGTCCGGTCAACAC
>DASXTN010000279.1:0-7789 GCA_036505435.1 Thermoanaerobaculia bacterium
GGTTGGAGGGAGCGGCTCGACGCGGTCCGTCGCGCTGCACGCGCGCTCATCACGACCCGCGCCGAGATCTTTCGGGAAGAGCTCGCGGAAAAGCAGTCGCTCCTCGCGAAGGCCGCGGTCGGTTTGTCGCTCGCCGTTGCCTTCGCCGTTCTCTCGCTCCTTCTCGTCACGGCGCTCGTCGCCGCTGTTCTCGCCCGATTGCTCGGCGGCCCGATCGCGGGGGTCGCGACCGCCCTGCTTCTTTACCTCGGGATTACGGCGGCAGCGGCAATCTTCGGAGCGAGGAAACTCGCGCGCGTTCGCCCCTTCGACTTCCCCATGACGCGGGACGAGATCAGGAAAGACCTGGATGCGATCAAAAAGGAGGAGGCGATCCAGGACGAGGGTCCGGGGAGCGCGCAAGCATTGGCCGTCGAGAGAGGAAGCGTCCGGCCCGGCGAGGATCGGGACTTCGACGAAGAGGAGGAGGCGCGAGCGTCCGAGGAAGATCTCGAGCAACGCTTTCGCGCCGGGTCGGAATGAGCGCCCAAAAGAGCGAGAACACGCGCGAGCGCCACGCAGTCCGAATCGAAGGTCTTCGCCGTCGCGGTGAGTTCGAACGCGACACGCTCGCGCGCGAAGTCGCCGGGCTGCGCGCGGACCTCGATCACAAACGCGCTCGATGGAAGACCGTCGGGTGGATCGCCGGCGCCTCTGCCGCGGCCTGGACGATTGGGAACAAGCTGTTCGGCAAACACTCACTCTCCGCCAAGCTCGGGCGCCTGACCACCGCCACGCAGCTTCTGTTCGGTTTGGGAAAGGCCGTCGGTCGCGTTCGAAAATTCTGGTGAGTCAAAAACCCGCGGATTCCGAACTGTTCTGATTCGACCGCGATCTGACCTGATCCGCGGACATCGCCGGAGCGCTCGGGTTACATAACCCGTTTCTTTCCAATCGAATCGCTCTGGCATTCGGGTTGCCTTTCCTTCTGGTGCCCGCGCAGGAGGACGCGGTCTGGAGGTCAGGATGAAGAGAGCGATTCGACACGCGATGCTGGGGGCCGCCGTCGCGGCGGCGTTGGTGTTTCTCACGCCGTCGCCGGCGCAAGCTCAGGTTCGGTTCGAGGGGCGATTCCGTCTGCCGCACGGCGAGATCGCCGTGGGAGTCGGCGATTCATACCCCGGCTACTACGGCAGTCCCTACTTCCCGGTCGGCTCTTATGTCCCGTACGGCTATCGAGTCGTCCGGCGGCCGCGTCTGGGATACGGCGTTTATAGCCCAGAATTCTCGTGCCGCACGCATCACGCCTACCACGCGCACTGGGTTCCGGTGCGTCCCTACCGGACGCGATACGTGGTCGTGGAACGTCCCGTCTACGTCGGTGGCCCGGTCTACGGCGACGGCTATTACCGCGGGGACCGGTACCGCGATCGATATCACGACCGGCGTTACGACCGCCGTTACGACGATCGGTACTCCGACGATCCCTACTACGACCGCGAGTACTGGGATCGGAGCTACGACCCCTACGATCGCTGAGCTTTCGCCCGAGTAAGCCGGGTACTCCTCCTTCCCGGCAGCCGCCTCGATTTCCGGGGCGGCTTTTTTTTCGACTTCGAACAGATTACGGCGGCAACGTCTGTATCACCCGATCGGCGATTGCCCGGTAACCTTCGCGGTTGGGGTGGAAGCGGTCGGAAGCGAGCCGGTCGGCCCGCGCCTGGAAAAGATCGAAAATGGGAACCGTCGAGACGTTCGAATCGGCGAGCGCGGTCTCGACGATCAGCGAATCCCAGGCGAGCACGACGGACGCGCCGATGCGCGCCTCGCGGCCTTCGCCGCCGAAAGGCTGATAGAGGCCGAGGACCCGAATCGGCGCCGACGGGTTCGCCGCGCGAAGCTCCGCCAGAATCGCCCGCAGGTTGGCGGCGAACCGGGCGCGCGCGGCCGTGACGCCGGACAGCGCCTCTGCGGGCACTCCGGCCGAGCCGAGCGAGTGTGAGAGATCGTTGCCTCCGATCGAGAGCAGGATGAGATCCGCGGCCGCGGCGAGAGACCGTACGTTCGTGCCTTCGACGAGCCGACGCAGATCCGAGGACTCCGCTCCGGCGACCGCGAGGTTGACCGTCTGAACCGGTCCGCGCCGGCGCAGAGACGCCGCAACGTCGGCGGCATATCCCCGCCCGGTCGGGTCGCCCGTGCCGTGGGAGAGTGAGTCGCCGAGGACGAGTACCAGTCGATTTCCGGCCGGCCGGGGGACCTCGTACGGCGACGGCGGGGGTGGAGGAGCACCGAGAGGCGCCCCCGCAGATCCCCGCACCGCGAGCCAGAAACCCGCGCCGAAGACGGCGGCTGCAGCCACCGCGAGCGCCGCGGGAACGTGCCAGAGCCAGAAGCGGGAGAAGCCGCGCGCCACAACCGGATAATACGGAAGCGGGGAAAGGGAAGACGGGAAACGAAGGAAGATGAGCAGGAACGATCGGATCGTCCTCTCCGCCGAGGGGCTCACCAAACGCTTCGGCAAGCGCGAAGTCGTTTCCGACGTCTCGTTCGCGCTGGCCGCTGGTGAGGTCTTCGGGTTCCTGGGGCCGAACGGCGCCGGTAAGACGACGACGATCCGGATGCTCGTCGGTCTCGCGCGCCCGGACCGCGGCCGGGTCCAGATCGGCGGCTTCGACGTCGCGCGCGACTTCTCGAAGGCGATGTCGCACGTGGGCTGCATCGTCGAATCGACCGACCTTTATCCCTATCTGACCGGCAGGGAGAACCTCCTCCACTTCGCGCGGATGCTTCCGAACGGCGCGGAGTCGCGGATCCCCGAGCTTGCCCGTCTCGTCTCGCTGGAGGGAAGGCTGGACGACCGGGTGGCGACGTACTCGCTCGGAATGCGTCAGCGACTCGGTCTCGCGCAGGCGCTCCTCGGAGCTCCCGATCTCCTGGTGCTCGACGAGCCGGCCAACGGCCTCGATCCCGCCGGTATCCGCGAGATCCGCCAGCTCATCCGGCATCTCGCTACCGATCGCGGTATCGCGGTCTTCGTCTCGAGCCACCTCCTTTCCGAAGTCGAACAGATGTGCGATCGGGTCGCCATCATCCACCGCGGCCGCACTCTGGCGATCGGCCCCGTCGAAGAACTGCTCGAGAAGCGCGGGGCGGACCGGCTCCTGTTTCGAGTAAAACCGGGCGACCGCGCGGCGGAAGTGCTCGCCGGATTCGGACGGAACGGACCGCCCCGAGTCGAGGCGGAGGGCTCAGTCTCCTCCGATCTGCCGCGCGAGCGGGTTCCCGAGGCGCTCGCGGCGCTCGCGGCCGCCGGTGTCCTCGTTTTCGGCGTCGAGCGGCAGTCGTCCACTCTCGAGGAGGTCTTCCTCGAGATCACCGGCGGAGAAACGGTATGAAATTCACTCCGCTCGTCGAAAACGAGATTCTGAAGCTGCTCAAGCGGCGCCGGTTTCGCGTCGCGCTTCTCATCCTGATCGCGTTGAACGGACTGATCGTCTTTGCGCAGACGCAGGCGCGCGACCGACGGCCTCGGCGCGATTGGCGGGTCGAGGCGCAGGAGCGAGTCGCGCGGATGCAGAACTGGGAGCGTTCGGGACGATTGCCTCAGACGCAGCTGAAGTGGGTGCGCTTCGAGATCGCGCGCACGCAGTATTACCTCGACCGGAACATGGACCCGGAGGCGATCTCTGGTCCGCTCTTCGCGCGTGCGTTCGCCAACGCGTCGAGCTATCTGCTCCTCCCGCTGCTCGCGATCCTGTTCGCCGCCGACATCGTTTCTTCCGAGTTCGCCCAGGGCACGATCAAGCTCCTGTTGACTCGGCCGGTCGGCCGGGCGCGGGTGCTCTCCTCGAAGTTCGCGGCTCTCGCGGTCGCGATCACCCTGACCGTGATGCTCGGAGGAGTCGTCGCCTACCTCTTCGGAGGCCTCGCGTTCGGCTACAAGGGCTGGGGGGCGCCCGCGCTCACCGGCTTCCGTTTGTCGGGGGAGACATTCGATCCCTCGGCGGTGCGCGCCCTCCCGCTCTGGGAGGACGCACTTCTCGCCTTCGGTCTGGCGTGGTTCGCGACACTCGCCGTCGGCGCGATCGCGTTTCTCACTTCCGTCGTGCTCCGGTCGACCGCCGCCGCGATGGGCACGATGCTCGCCGCATTGATCGCAGGCACGATCCTGCCGCGGGTCGCTCCCTCCTGGGAGACCCAGCGCTACCTCTTCGTGACGAACCTGCCGCTACCCGACTACTACTCCGGCTCGCCGCCGCCGATCACCGGGATGACTCTGCCGTTCTCGGTCATGGTGTTGACGGTGTGGGCGCTCGCAGCGTTGGCCGTGGCTTACGCGGTTTTCTTACGAAGAGACGTTCTCGCGTGAGCGATTGGTTCGTCGAAACGTGAGCTAAGAGCCGGCGGTCGCGGCCGAGGCCCGACAGTCTCTCAAAGCCTGCAACAGCATCGCGACGTTGACCGGTTTCTGCAGGACCGCGCAGACACCGGCCTGCTCGATGCGGCGCGTGTCCTCGTCGGCGGCGATCCCGGTGAGCACGATGACGGGAAACGGCATGCGCCCTTCGCGCTTGGTCATCAGCCGGAGCCACTCGGCGCCGTCGCCGTCGGGAAGCGTGATGTCCAGGATCAACACGTCCGGCGGCATACGCCGCACTGATTCCTCCGCCTCGGAGAGGGCGGCCGCCTCGGCGACCTCGTAGCCTTCCGACTCGAGAAGGCTCTTCAGGCCATATCGCGATGACGGGTCGTCCTCGACGACGAGCACCCTGCGACCTTTTCCGCTCCGTCGCTCGAGTGGGACGCCGGGCCCCGCGGCGACTGCCGGTCTCTCCTCGAGAACATCGTGAAGCTGCGGCAGAGTGAACGAGACGCGAGTTCCGAGACCTTCCCGGCTGTCGAAGATCAGGTCACCGCCCATCAGCTCCACGAGCTGCTTCGAGATCGTCAGCCCGAGACCGGAGCCGCGCGGTGACTCTCCGTCGCCGGTCCGAATCTGTCGGAAGGGCTCGAACACGGTTGGGACGAGATGCGCCGGCACGCCAGCCCCCGTGTCTTCGATCTCGAAGGCGATGCTCTCCTGCCAGGGGCTCGCGCGCAGCACGACGCTCCCCTTCTGCGTGTATTTGACCGCGTTCGAAAGCAGGTTGATCAGCACCCGCGAGACTTTCTCCCGGTCGAGGACCACCGCCTCGGGAAGCTCGGGCGCGATCTCGGTATGGAACGCGAGCCCCTTCGTGCGGGCCTGTGGCTCCAGCATGTCCACGGTTTCTTCGAGCAGCAGGCGCAGCGGCACCCGCTGCGGGTGGAGGTCGCGTTGGCCGGCTTCGAGCTTCGCGAGGTCCAGGATGTTGTTGATCATGCGGAGCAGTGTCTCCGCGCTCTCGCGGATCACGCGGATGTCGTGAAGCCGCCTCTCCTCGTCGGCAGGCGTCTTCCCCTCCCGCTCGATCAAGTGCGAGAGCAGAATGATCGTGTTCAAAGGCGTCCGGAGCTCGTGCGAGACGGTCGAGAGAAAGTCGGACTTCAATCGGTCGAGCTCGGCGAGCTTCTCGTACGCCTCGGATCGCTCGCGAGCGGCACGACCCTGCGCCCGGATCGCCCGGCCGACCCGAATGAGCGAGCGGGCTCTCGCGACGAGCTCCGACGCATCGAGTGGCTTGGCGATGAAATCGTCGGCACCGGCGGCAAACCCCTTTTCCCGATCGATCTCCCCGGCGGTCACCAGGAGCACGGGCAGGTACTCGCCCGAACGCGAGACGAGGTCCGCAGTCAAGTCGTACCCCGACGCACGGCCGAGCATGACGTCCACGATCGCGAGATCGATCGAATGGTCTTCGGTCGCGACAGCAACGGCGTCTTCGAGCGTGCGCGCGACCACGACTTCGTGGCCTTCGCCTTCGAGATCGTGCTTGATGAGCTGCGCCACTTCCTCGTGGTCGTCCACCACGAGAATTCGACCCGGCTCGGGGCCGCTCGCGCGCGGAGCAGGTTCCGTCGCGAGCTCGAATGCAGGTGAATCGTCGACCGGCCGGTGGAGGTACGAACGGACGAGCGGCTCGAACGCCTCCTCGTCGATGGGCTTCGCGATGAAGCCGTCGCATCCGGCGGCGAGCGCGCGCTCGCGGTCCCCATGCATCGCGTGCGCCGTTACGGCGAGGACCGGAATCGAGGAAGTCGTCGCGTCGCCTTTGATTTCCCGCGCGGCCTCCCATCCCGACAGAACCGGCAGCGACAAATCCATCAGCACGAGATCGGGTCGTTCGGTGCGTGCCGCGTCGGCTCCCGCGCGCCCGTCGGCGGCGGTCAGGACTTCGTGGCCCGCCGCCTCGAGCAGAAGCCGAATGAGAACACGGATGTCGGGGGAGTCCTCGACGACGAGGATGCGAGCCATTACGCCGTCTTCTCCTCTTCGACCGCGCGCAATACCTCCGCGACGAGGCGTGACGGATCAGCTGCCTTCCGGATCACACGCTGCGCCGATCCGTTCAAGAGCTCGTAGTCCCGCGCGCTCAGGTCCTTGGCGGTGACGATGACGACCGGCACCTGCTTGAGCGCGGGATCTTCCCGCATCCGGCAGAGGACCTCGAAACCATCGGGAGGGCGCATCGTCAGGTCGAGAAGCACCGCGCTCGGCGGATCTTTCGCCATCGCGTCGAGAGCCTCCGCCCCACCTTCGGCGCTCTGCACCCGGTAGCCCGCGCTGACGAGTCCCTGGGTCAGCAGTTCGCGAACGTCCGGATCGTCGTCCACGATGAGCAGGTGCCCGCGCGAGGCGAGGACTCCGGCGCGGGAAAGCGTGTCGAGAAGCCGCGGGACATCGACGGGCTTGACCAGATAGTCGAATGCGCCGAGCGAAAGCCCGAACGCCCGGTTGTCGACGACCGACAGGATGACCACCGGTATGTTGCGGGTCTCGGGGCGCTCCTTGAGACTGCGGAGCGTCGCCCACCCGTCGAGGCCGGGCATCAGCACGTCGAGGAGGATGGCGTCGGGAGCCTCCGCCGAGGCGATCTCCAGCGCCGTCGGTCCGTCCCGCGCTTCGAGCACGCGGACCCCCAGCGGCTGGAGCTCGTACGCGAGCAGCCGCCGCACGCCTTCGTCGTCGTCGACGATCAGAACCGAACGCTGCGGGCGCGCGGGAACCGGCCACGCCGTGGGCTCCGCGACTGGCGCGGCGCCGGGCGGCTCCGCGGGAAGCTCGCGCGGAAGGACGACGGTGAAGCGCGAGCCCTCGCCGGGCGCGCTCTCGACGGAAACAATCCCACCGAGCACGCCGGCGAGTTTCTTGACGATCGCGAGACCGAGGCCTGTCCCGCCACGTCCTCGATGCTCGACCCCCTCGCCCTGGCGGAACTCGTCGAAGATCGCCGCCTGCTCCTCTTCGGGGATCCCGATCCCGGTGTCCGAAACGACGATCGCCCAGCGCTCGTGCTCGCGAAGCTCGAATCGAACGATGATCGAGCCGTCCTCTGTGAACTTCAAGGCGTTGCCGACGAGATTGGAGACGATCTGCTGGACTCTCGCGGGGTCGCTCGTGACCGAGTCGAATCCGGGCGCGACTTCCGTCCGGAATTGGAGCGCCTTGGCGCGTGCGGCCTCGCGGTAGTCGGCCTCGATCTGTCTCGCGAGCGCGGCGAGAAAGATGGTCTGCCGGTCGATCTCGACCTTTCCCGCCTCGATCTTGGAAATGTCGAGCACGTCGTTGATGAGCCCCAGGAGCAGCTTCGCGTTGCGTTGAACTCTCTCCAGGCTTTCCCGCTGCTGCGCGTTCAGGTTTCCCTGCCCACCTTTCAAGAGCGCGCCG
>DASXTN010000280.1:0-1975 GCA_036505435.1 Thermoanaerobaculia bacterium
CCCTTGTTGGCGAAATTCATGATGTCGATCCCCTGGTGGCAGACCGACGTGCAGACGTTGCACGAGATGCACTTCGCCTTCTCCGGAAAGATGCGGAAGCGGGAGAAGCGCGTGTAAACGTGCATCAGGGCTGCAAGCGGACAAGCGAACCGGCACCAGACGCGTCCCGAGAACCAGAAGTAAGTCCCGACGCCGATGACGCCGGCCAGAAAAATATCCACGACGTGGTAGTAGTTGAGCTGGACTCCGAAGACCGACCAGTTCGACAGAAGACCGTCGTAGAACTTCGCGGCGGCATGGCCGACGCTCGTGTTCGGCCACCACCACGAGACCGCGCGTCCGAAGAAGAGCAGGAAAGCGGCCGCGAGGATGACCTGCCCGGTCATGTTCATGCGGTTCCAGATGGGGCCGTGCGGCATCTTTTGCCGCTGCGCGTCCCCCATCGTCTCGGCGAGCGCTCCGCAGGAACAGATCCAGCCGCAGTAAGCGCCCTTTCCCCACCGTCGGATCACGAGCGGAATGACGACGAACGTTTGGAGGAACGCAATGACGAGCCACCACGCGAGCGGGCGCGGCGAGAAGACGTTCCAGATGAAGAGCGGCCACGCGAGAATGAAGCCGAACGCGCGCCAGTACTCGCGTCCGTGGCCGTAGTCCGCGGCGGGAAAGAGGTTGTCGGCCAATGTCTTTCCGAATCCCGAATCGAACGCGCCGTTGTGGCCGAGGAGCGGAAGGACGATGAACGGCAGAAGAAAGAGCGGCACGAGCTGAACCGCCGTCAGCGTCACGGTCTGCGCGGTGACGTACGGCGTCTTGCGGCGGCGGATTCGCGCGATCCCGAAGAGCAAAACGGCGAGGCAATAGGCGACCGAGTAGTAGAAGCCGGGATCGCGCATCGAGATCGCGAGCGTTCCCGAGAGCGTCGAAGAATCGCTCCGGGTTCCGATACCGTAGGGGAAGAGGCGGTGCTCCTGGAAATACCGGTTGAGATCGCCGCTTGCCTTCCAGTTGTAGAGAAAAACGCAAAAGAGAAGGAAGGCGCCGAAGGCGATCCAGGTAACCGGCTTCCACTCGCCTCGGATCGGAATCCCGGACCGCCGGAAGAACTCGAGGGGAGCCTCGCGGCCGAGCATCGTGAAGACGACGTCGTTTGAAATCGAGATCTCCCGCCCGGAGTCGTCCCGAAGAACTACGCTTTCGGGCTCGATCCGGACGACCTTCGTGCCGAGCGCGAGCCGCACGGACCCGACCGGGTGGTCGCCGGCCGCGTTCATGAAAGCACCCGTGGACGTCGTGACCCGCTCGGAGGTGGGTTTCTCGACCGCCACGGGCGCCCTCGGGTTCCTCTCGAGCAGGCGGACTTTCTGGACGTTCTCCGGCTTCGGGCGGGCGAACTCCTTCCTTCGATAAGAGAGCGTGACGTGCGTCCCGGCGGTGCCGAGCGCGATCGCGGTCTCCAAAGCCGAGTCGCCGCCTCCGACGACGAGAACCTGCCGCCCCACGAACTCCTTCGGGTCGTAGAGCCGGTTGAACACCTTGTCTGACTCTTCGCCCGGAACACCGAGCTTGCGGTGGTTGCCGCTGCGTCCGATCGCGACGATCGCGCGGCGGGCCTTCGTGATCGTCTTCTCGTCGCCGTGGTGAAGAAGAAGGACATCTCCTCTCCGCTCGATGCGCTCGATCCGCTCCCGAGTGACCTCGACTCCCGCGGACTTGCGCCGTGCCTCGAGGTCTTCTAAGAGCTGCTCCTTCGGATGGATCTCGGAACGGAACTGCAGGTCGCCTTGCGGAGTCATGCCGGTCGGATACGTGTAGATCGGCTTCGCCTTCGGAAAGTTCGCGACGGTCGAGAAGACTTCGCTCGCCTCGAAGACGACGAACGACAGTCCGGCCTTCCTGGCCTCGATCGCAGCGGCGATCCCCGAGACGCCTCCGCCGACGATGGCGAGATCGAGCGTGCCAGGATCGGCCCCGG
>DASXTN010000281.1:0-6045 GCA_036505435.1 Thermoanaerobaculia bacterium
CTGCTCCGCGATGTGGCCCGCGCGGCTGAAGGAGCCTTGCGTCCGGGCGACACAGTCGCCCGATCGGGCGGCGACGAGTTCGTGCTGGTTCTACCGGGCGCGGGCGAAACCGACGCCCGGGCTGCCGTCGACCGGCTCGTCGAAACGCTGAAGGTCGCCGCTGCCAGGGGAGGTATTCCGATTACGCTGAGTGTTGGTGTACTGACGAGTCCGCCCGACATCGTCGGGGCAGATGAGCTTCTGAGAAAGGCGGACGAGTTGATGTACGACGCCAAGCGCGCGGGCAAGAATCGAACCGTCACGGACAGCCTGCGGGCCGAAACATCCCCCTCGCGAGCCTCCCGTCTCTGACGTCGGCTCAGAAACCATGGCCGATCGAGATGTACGGTTCCTGGTACGTCCGCGCGGAGCGGCCCCAGATCCACTTGTTGTACCCGACCTCGACGTTCCAGTGTCGGCCGCGACCCAGCGGCAGCGGCACGATCAGCCCGCCGCCCACCCGGCCCATGCTCGCGCGGTTGAAGCTGAAGGTCGGGTTGCCGCCGAAGCGGTCGTCGGGCTTCCTCGGCGAGTCGTTGTGAAGGCTCCAGACCCAGAGCACCTGCCCTTTGAGCGCGATGCCCCCAAGGCGGGGAATCGGGTAGCCCCCTTCGAGCGAGGCGGGGATCTGGTCAGCGGGCGCTCCCGTGCGCCACGTGTAACCGGCCATCAGGTTGACCCATCCCGCTCCCCCGAGGAAAGAACGGCTGACGTAGTACGCGAGCGTGTAGTCGTACTTGAGTAGTCCACGCCACTCGTCGTTCAACCCCCTGATGTTGCCCAGCGAGTCGTAGACGTAACGGTTGTACGGCCCCTCGCGGTCGTAGAACACCGGCGTGCGGACGGACGCTCCGACCGCCATCGGCAAGCTGCCCTGGTGGAGCTGGTACTTCAGTCCGAACCAGGCATCCGAAAAACCCTCGTTGCGTTCCAGCTCTCCCGGCGGGCCTTCCCGACCGTCGAGATAGGTCAACAGGAACTGACCTGAGAGCTTCGGGAAGAGACCGATGTCGCCGTCCAGGTACGTGTACCGGAAATCGTGCTGGCTCGAGTTGTCGAATCGCTCTCCGAAAGCGTTCCAGGAGCTCGCCGCGTGTTTCTTCGAATATCCGAGGTTCAAGCTCCACTGGCCCGGCTGCGGGACCCACGCGCCGCTCGCGGACAACGGCGCTGCGGCGACAACGACCACCCCCGCGAGCAGAAGCGTCCGAGGAGTCGAGCGATTCATCGTGTCCGAGCGCTTCTTCTAGCAAGAAAGGGGCTGGCAAAACAAGAACGGAACTTCACTCTTCATAAAACGTAAAGAATTCCGTGAGGATGCTGGCGGGCGCGGTCGCGGTCCTTCTGCCCGCGCTCCTCTTCGCGGCGCCGCCCGATCTCCCGCCGATCACTGTCCACCGGATTTCCGGTCCGATCACGGTCGACGGCGACCTCTCCGATCCGGGCTGGCGGGATGCCGCGACGATCGACCAGTTCTGGGAAACGCAGCCGGGTGACAACATCCCGCCGAAGGTCGCCACGAAAGCCTTCATCACGTACGACGAGAAGTACCTCTACATCGGCATCGATGCCCGGGATCCGGAGCCGGGCAAGATCCGCGCGCCGTACGTGGACCGGGACCAGGTCATCGGAACGGACGACAACGTCGCGGTTTTTCTGGACACGAGGAACGATCGGAAATCCGCGGTGGAGCTGCGGGTGAACCCGCGCGGCATCCAGGCCGACGCGAGCTGGAACGATGCGACCTTCACCGAGGATTTCTCGCCCGACTACTTCTACGACACTGCCGCTCGCATTACCGCAACCGGTTGGACGGCCGAGTACCGGATCCCTTTCTCGTCGCTGCGATATCCGAGGAACGACCCGCAGACCTGGGGGATCCAGATCTGGCGCAACTACCCGCGCGACAACCGTTACTTCATCCACTCGAACCCGGTTCCGCGCGGTTCGAACTGCGGGCTCTGTCACATACGGACCATTACGGGATTATCGGGACTTCCGGAAGGCGGTCACCTCGTCGTCGCCCCGTACGCGACCGCGACCGAGACGGGCCGGCCCCGCGACGAGAGCGACGTCCGCTCCGACTTCGTCAACGAACCGATCGAGGGCGACGGCGGCCTCGACGTCAAGTGGACACCTGGTTCGAACCACGCGATCGACGCTGCGTTGAACCCGGACTTCTCGCAGGTCGAGTCGGACGTCGCCCAGATCGCGGTCAACCAGCGCTTCGCGCTCTTCTTCCCGGAAAAGCGTCCGTTCTTTCTCGAAGGCGTCGACCTACTCGAAACGCCCATTCAGGCGGTCTACACGCGCACGATCACGTCGCCACGCTGGGGGCTGCGGAGCACGGGAAAGCTCGGCGAGTCGGCCTACACCGTCCTCTTGACGGAGGACCGCGGGGGAGGGCTCGCGATCCTGCCCGGTCCCGACTCCTCTAACTTCGCGCCGCAGGACTTCCGTTCGATCGTCGCGATCGGCCGGGTACGGCGCGACTTCGGCAGCTCTTTCGCCGGATTTCTGGCGACCGACCGGGAGGTGCGCGGCGGCGGCCACAACCGCGTTTTCGGGCCGGACCTCGAGTGGCGGCCCGATCCGAGCAATCGGATCGCTGCCCAGTTCCTCTGGAGCGACACCCGGACGCCGAACCGGCCAGACCT
The DNA here is from genome assembly GCA_036505435.1 of Thermoanaerobaculia bacterium. Classification (GTDB taxonomy): domain Bacteria; phylum Acidobacteriota; class Thermoanaerobaculia; order UBA5066; family Gp7-AA6; genus Gp7-AA6. The sequence continues at coordinate 2,697 of DASXTN010000281.1, forward strand.
CGCCGACGAGTGGGACGGGCGCTCCCTTTCCGGCGGCGCGGCCGATCTCCGGTGGGCGTACACCGAACGCGCGCCGGAAGGGTTCCTCCACTACCGCGAGCTCGGCAACGGATTCCGGGCGGACGACGGGTTCGTTCCTCAGGTCGGCTTGCGGCTGGGCGAGGCTTACGCCGCCTGGAAGTTCTTCCCCGAGGGATTGCTGACTTTCGTCCGGCCCCAGATCAACTCCCGGTACTCGGAGACCCGCGAGGGCTTTCTGATCGACCGGAACACCGCGCCCGGCGTGGTCTTTCAGGGCAAGCGGAACCTGTTCGGGGACGTGGAGCTGAACGTGGGCGCCGCGCGGATCGCGGGCACGGTCTATCGAAGGACCAACCTCTTCTTCCTCTTCCAGGTCGATCCGTCCCGCCGGTTCTCGCGCATTTCGGTCGACGGAAACGTCGGGGAGGAGTACGACTTCGAGAACGGCCGTGTGGGAGACGGCGTGCGGCTTTCCGCGGCCGTCACGGTGAAGCCCACGGATCACCTCGCCCTCGAGCTGATCGGAAACCGGCAGACGCTCGACGTCAAAGGCGACGACGGGCGCGAAGGCCGCCTCTTCACCGCCGAGATCGGCCGGGTGAAGGCGACCTACGTTTTCTCGGCGCGCGCTTTCCTGCGAATCATCGGGCAGTGGATCGAAACCGAACGCGATCCGCGGCTCTATCGCTTCGAGGTGCCGCGAAAAAGCGGGGGATTCGACGGCTCGGCCCTCTTCGGGTACAAGCTGAACTGGCAGACGGTTCTGTTCGTCGGATACGGCGACAACCGCGCGCTGCTCTCGAATGGAGACTTGGTTCCGGCCGGAAGGCAGTTCTTCCTCAAAGTCTCCTACGCGTTCCAGAGCTAGGGTTGCTCAAAGAGACGAAGAGGGGTCAGGTTAAAACCTGACCCCGCAAAGAAATTTCGGCGCGAGGTCATCTCGAGCGAAGCGAGGGATCTCGACGTCGCCGGACAAACGGCAAGAGCTAGCCGATACAATCCGGCCTCCGATTCCAGGAGGAAACATGCGCCGCGTCCTCGTTTTCCTGGTCCTCGTCTGCTGTCCGGCCAACGCACAGGTCGTGCCGGGCCATCGCCTCCCCGAAGGGCCGGAACGCCCCGCCCGGGAGCGGCAGTTCGATATATCGAAATATCGGGCGGATCTTCAGTTCGACGTCGCGCACGAGCTGATTTCCGGGACGGCGGTCATCGATCTGGCAGCGCTCCGAACCGGTCTCTCCACGATCACACTCGACGCGGCGGGGCTCGAGGTTCGGAACGTCACGGTGGCCGGCACGCCGGCGAAATTCAACGAAGATTCGAAGGCGCGCACGCTCGACGTCGCGCTTCCGCGGGCGCTCGAAGCGGGCGAGACGACGTCGATCGCGGTGACCTATTCCGTGCGGCCGAAGACCGGGATGTATTTCTTTCCCGCGACGCGGTCTCGATCAGCGCAAGCGTGGAATTACGGCGAAGGGGGGCTCCACTACGGATGGCTCCCGATCTACAACGACACCAACGACAAGTTCGCCGTCGAGCTCGTCGTCACCGTTCCAAAGCCGTACACCGCGCTCGCGAACGGCGTGCTGGCCGAGACGAAAGAGAACCCGAACGGGACCCGCACGTTCCGCTGGGTGCAGGAAAAGCCGATCCCGAACTATCTGATGACGGTGGACGTCGGCGAGTTCGCGCGCGTCCCGATCGGAGAGGCGAAGCTTCCGACCGGTGTGTCCGTGCCTCTCACCGCGTGGACGCCTCCCGGCACCGAGGCGAAAGCCGCGCTCGCGTTTCGCGACACGCCGAAAATGGTCGAGTTCTACTCAGAGCGGTTCGGATACGTCTACCCCTGGGCTAAGTACGACCAGGTCGCACTCACCGAGTTCGCCGTCGGCGCGATGGAAACGACGACCATGACCGGCTTCTCGGAGTCGCACCTGAAGTCTCCGAACGATCCGCCCGACGCGACGCCGGCGTGGGACGAGGCATACCCGACGTGGACCTACGAGGACACGGTCGCGCACGAGCTCGCCCATCATTGGTTCGGCGACCTCGTCACGTGCCGCTCCCTGGGCTCGATATGGCTGAACGAATCCTTCGCCTCGTTCTGCCACACCATCTGGAACGGGCACGCACACGGCGAGGACGACCTCACGTACCAGCGCTGGCGCTATTTGAACAAGTACCTCGACTATGTGCACGGCACCGGAACGGTCCGACCGCTGGAGTTCTTCCGCTACAAGTCGCCCTCGGCGATGTACCAGACCGAGACGACGTATTTGAAGGGCTCGCTCGTTCTCCACATGCTGCGCCACTTCGTCGGAGACGCCGACTTCTACCGGACGCTGTCCGACTACCTGCGCGCCCACGAGTTCGGCAACGCGGATTCCGAGGACCTCCAGAAGGCCTTCCAGATGTCCTGCGGCCGCGATCTATCGTGGTTCTTCGGAGACTGGGTCCGCGGCGGCGGCGGACATCCCACCTTCGAGGTGTCCTACCGGTGGGTCCCCGAACGCAAGCAGGTCGATCTGATCGTCAAGCAGGTCCAGGCGGACCTGCCCTTCGAGAACGACTTCCGGCTGCCGGTCGACGTCGAAGTGGTCACCCGCTCGGGTGCGCGTCGGCACCGCGTCGAGCTCGCGGGCTGGAGCACTTCGGTCGCGCTTTCCTCCAACGACAAACCCGAGCGCGTCGTTTTCGACAAAGGCGGCTGGCTCGTTGCGGAGGTGAAATTCGAGAGGCCACTCGCGGAGATCGCGAAAGAGCTCGCGGAGGGCGAACTCGCCGAGCGGCTTCGCGCGGCGAGACAGCTCGCTTCGGACTTCGGGCGGCGGGAGGAGACGGCCACCGCGCTCTCACGGATCCTCGCCGATCCGAAGACGTACTGGGGACTTCGACAGGAGGCCGCGCTCGATCTGGGGACGTGCGGCGGAGAGGTTGCGGTCGCGGCGCTGGAGCGGGCGCTCGCAGACCCCGATCGCCGCCTGCGGCGGGCGGCGGCGCTCGCTCTCGGACGCGCTGGAGGTCACCGGGCGGCGGCGGCCCTCGAGCGGACGATTTCGGGTGACCGTGCCGAGGACGTCGTTGGCGCAGCGGAGCTTGCGCTCGGCCGAATCGGCGGCGCCGGCGCCCGAGCCGTTCTCGAGCGCCAGCTCGCGCGAGAATCGAGCTACTGGGACGCGATCCGGCTCGGTGCCCTTCTCGGTCTCTCCGAGCTCCGCGATCCCTCGCTCGCTCCGACCTTCGAGAAGTTCGTCACAGTTGGTTACGTGCAAGACGTCCGGTCTGCGGCGCTCACGGGCTGGGTGCGCGCCGCTCCGGACGACCCGAA
>DASXTN010000282.1:0-12942 GCA_036505435.1 Thermoanaerobaculia bacterium
CTGTCGAGGCCTTACGGCTTCAACGATCCCGCGTTGAACCTGCAGAACGTGCTGACCGCATCTCTCGGTGTGTCGTCGATCTACTCCAATGCGACGCCCGGCGCGTCCGTTGAACAACAGAAGAACGAGCTCCTCCGGGCGGCGGATGCGGCGCTCTATCGCGCGAAGCAACACGGCAAGGACCGCTGCGTCGGCGCGAGAGGCGAAGACAGCCGTTTCTCTGCAGCGCAATCGGTCGCGGGAGGCGGATAAGAGTCCCGGGGCCCAAGTCCGAGGTCCCAAGTAACCCGATCCCAGGGACTTGGGTGTTCCTCGTGTTATCCTTCGCGGTTCTCATTCGACGCCGAGGAGCCGCATGATTCCCACCACCCGGACCGACTTGTCGCCGCAGGACGTATTGGACGTTCTGTCCCGCCACATTCTCGTGGACGGTTATCACGTCGTGATGGACCTCGAACGCAGCCACGGCTCCTACCTCTACGACGCGCGCAGCGAGAGGATGCTCCTCGACTTCGTGTCGAACTTCGCGACCTATCCGGTCGGTTACAACCACCCGAAGACGGCGGACCCGGAGTACCGAGAGAAGCTCCTCCTCGCCGCTCTCAACAAGCCGACCAACAGCGATACCTACACGACGCTCTACGCCGAGTTCGTCGAAACGTTCTCCCGGCTCGCGGTGCCTTCGAGTCACGCCCACCATCTCTTCTTCGTCGAAGGAGGATCGCTCGCCGTCGAGAACGCATTGAAGACGGCGTTCGACTGGAAAGTTCGGAAGAACTTCGCGGGCGGCTCGACTCTGGAGCGCGGCCGGCAGATCCTCCATTTCCGGAACGCATTCCACGGCCGGTCCGGGTACTCGATCTCTATGACGAACACGGCCGATCCACGGAAGACGCAGTATTTTCCGAAGTTCGACTGGCCGCGCCTCTCGTGTCCGAAGCTCTCCTTTCCCGTGACCGACGAGATCCTGCGCGAAGCCGCTTCCGCCGAAGACCGGGTCGAAGAAGAAATCCGCGGCGCGTGCGCGCGCTTTCCGGGCGACATCGCGGCCCTCATCATCGAGCCGATCCAGGGCGAGGGGGGAGACAACCACTTCCGGCCGGAGCTCTTCGCGCGATTGCGCCGTCTCGCCGACGAGCTCGGGTTCCTCCTGATCTTCGACGAGGTCCAGACCGGCATTTGCTCGACCGGCTCGATGTGGGCCTGGCAGCAGTTCGGAGTCGAGCCCGACCTCTTTTGCTTCGGAAAGAAGACGCAAGTCTGCGGCTTCGCCTCGAATCGACGGATCGACGACGTCGAGAACGTCTTCTCGGTCTCTTCGCGGATCAATTCGACCTGGGGCGGGAACCTCGCGGACATGGTCCGGTGCGCGAAGTACCTCGAGATCATCGCGGAGGAGAACCTGACCGAAAACGCGCGGGCTGTCGGTGATCACCTGATCGAGCGGCTGCGGGAGCTCGAAAAAGAGCTCCCGGTGATTTCGAACGTCCGCGGCCGAGGCCTGTTCCTCGCCTTCGACCTGCCGGACAAGGACACCCGCGAGCGGGCGCTTACGGCCTGCCTGGAAAATGGCTTGATCGCGCTCGCGTCCGGTGCGTCGTCGATTCGGTTCCGGCCGCCACTAAACCTGTCGCGGAAGGAAGCGGACGAGGGGATCCGCAGGCTGCGCCGCGCGGTGCAGGCGGCGACCCAGTAATCCCGCTCGCGACGAGCCGTGCTTCGCCGATTGCTGCTCGGGGCCTGTCTGACGGTCGCCGCGGGGCTCGGGCTCTTCCTCGCGACGTTGCCGGACGTCCGCCCGCTTGCGAAGCGATTCCCACCGACGACCGCATTCATGGAGCGCCGCCGGGAGTCCCTGGCGCGATCGGGCGTCTCCACGCGGCTCGACTGGAGACCGGTCGCAATCAGCCGGATCTCGCCGGCACTGCAGCGCGCGGTCGTTGCGGCCGAGGACGCCCGCTTCTGGGAGCACGACGGCGTGGATTGGATCGCCGTCAAGACCGCGGTCCTTCACGACTGGGACCGCGGCAGGATCTCGCACGGCGGCTCCACGATCACGCAGCAGCTCGCCAAAAACCTCTATCTCTCTCCCGCCCGGACGCCATGGCGCAAGCTCCGCGAGTGGGCAATCGCGCGGCGGCTCGAGAAAGAGCTCTCAAAGAGGCGAATTCTCGAGCTCTACCTGAACGTCGTCGAGTTCGGCCCTCGCACGTACGGAGCGGAGGCCGCGGCTCGGCGCTACTTCGGAAAACCGGCGATCGCGCTCGCGCCGTCCGAGGCGGCGACGCTCGCCGCAATGATTCCCTCGCCGCGCATCTACGATCCCATGCGCCACCCGGGACGTGTCGAACGGCGGGCGCGGCGAATTCGGGGGTGGATGTAGACCGGGCGTTCAACGGAAGCCCGTGGCGTGCTATCCTTGTGCAACTATCTGAAATGAGAGCGATTCGCGTTTCCGGCGGCGCCGTCGGTCTGCTCGTTCTCGCCGCGCTGGCGGCTTGTTCGCGCAAACCCGCCTCGATCCAGGTCTCTCCGCGGAAGGTCGTGCTCTACGGCATGGACCGGAGTCAGCGTCTGACCGCGCACGTGCTCGATCGGAAGGGCCAGGCTCTGGACACCGCGCAGCCGAGCTGGTCGTCCTCGAACTCGGAGGTGGCGACCGTGGACGAGGGTGGTCGCGTCGTCTCGAAGGGGCAGGGGAAGTCGACGATCACCGTTTCCTTCGGCGGGCTGTCCGCCGAGACTCCCGTCGAGGTCGTCGATGCCGCGTCGATCGAGGTCGTGCCGGGACACGCCACGCTCGTGGGACCGCCGGGCACGAGCTTCTCGCTCACGGCGCTCGTCAAAAGCTCGAAGAACAAGCCGCTCGCGATCCGACCGACCTGGATGTCGTCGAACGAGAAGGTCGTGAAGGTCTCCCCCGAAGGCCTCGTCACGTCGGTGGAAAACGGAACGGCAACTGTGACCGCGCACGTCGGGGAGCTGCAGGGAGCAGCAGAGGTCTCGGTGCTCGTGCGTGACATCGAGCGCTTGGAGATGCGTCCGGCGACAGCGCTGGTGCGGATCGGCGACTCGCAGCGGTTCCAGGTCGTCGCCTACGGGCCGGATGGCGCGCGGCTGGAGAACGCCATGGCGCTCTTCCGATCCTCGAACCCCGCGGTGGCGACGATCGACGGCGCCGGCCTGGCGGCCGGGGTCAGCGCGGGAACGGTGACCATCCATGCCGAGCTCGCCGGGCGCGCGGCCGAGGCGACGCTGATCGTAAACTGACGCGATAACGGGAAACGACGTCCGCCCCCCTTTCCAGTTTCCGTTTTCCGTTTTCCGGCTTAGGCTTCGCGACGTGGCGATTCGCCAGCCCGCTGTCGCGGGTCTCTTCTATGATGCCCGGCCCGAGAGACTCGAGCGCGACGTGACGAAATTCTTTCCCGAAGGAATCGCGGTGGAACCCGCGATCGGCGCGGTCGTTCCTCACGCCGGTTACGTGTACTCCGGCCCGGTCGCCGGCGCGGTCTACGGTCGGCTTAGGATGTCGCGCGTCGCGGTCGTTCTCTGCCCGAACCACACGGGTCGGGGGGCGCCGGCGGCTCTCGACCCCTCCGAAGCCTGGAGGACGCCACTCGGCGACGTACCGCTCTCGCGACGGCTTGCCGACCGTCTCCTCGAGCTCGCTCCCAGTATCGAAGAGGATGCCGAGGCGCACCGACGGGAGCACTCGCTCGAAGTGCAGCTTCCCTTTCTGCAGATTCTCCGCCCAGACGTGGAGCTCGTTCCGATTTGCCTCGGCGAGACATCGCTCGCCCTCTGCCGGGAGGTCGGTCAGGCGATCGCGAAGCTCGTGTCGGCGGAGACGGAGCGACCGGTCGTTCTGGCATCTTCGGACATGAATCATTACGAGTCGCGGCAGATCGGGCGCGCGAAGGACGATCTCGCGCTCGCGCGGATCGAGGCGCTCGACGCGGAGGCCCTCTTCCAGACGGTGCTCGCAAAATCCGTGTCGATGTGCGGTTTTCTGCCCGCGACCGCGCTCCTGTTCGCGGCGCGCGACCTCGAGGCGACGCGAGCTCGCGTCGTGGCGCGACGGGACAGCGGAGACGAGACCGGTGATGATTCTTCCGTCGTCGGCTATGCCGGTGTGGTGATCACGTGACGTTTGCTCGAATCGCGGTCGGCCTCGACGGCTCTCCGCACGCCGACGCGGCGCTCTCGCACGCTCTGAGGATTGCACGCGCCAGCGAAGGCCTCGTGCGCGGCATCCATGTCGTCGATCGTTCGATGCTCGACGGAGTCGTCGTCGCCGATCTCTCGGGCTCGGTCGGCTTCCAGCCGTTCCTGAATCTGTCCGGGGAATTGCGGGACGCGCTCGTCTCTGCCGGGGGGGCGATCATGGCTGCCTTCGAGGCACGCGCGCAGGAGGCCGGTGTCGCCTGCGAGCCGGTGCTCCGGGAAGGTAATGTTTCACAGATCCTCGAAGAGGAAGCAGAAAAGTCGGATCTCGCGGCGGTCGGGTCGCGGGGCGCCAACGCCGCGCACCGACGCGACCTCGTGGGAAGACACGCCGACGCCCTGGCTCGGCGGATGCCCGCGCCGCTTCTCGTGGCGCCGGCGGAGTACCGGGAGTTCCGCGCCCCCCTCCTCGCGTGGGACGGGTCGGTGAAATCGCGGAAGGCTCTCGTGCTGGCTGCGGAGATCGCTGCGCTCCTGGACCTTCCGGTCAAGGTCGTGACGGCGAGCGACGACGAGGACGAGGGACAGGCGCTTCTCGCCGAGGCGGAAGAGGAGCTACGCTATCGGCGGGTCACCGTCTCGGGAATGCGTCGCCCGGCGAATCCGGACGATGCGATCTTCGCGGAGGTCGGCGCCGGAGCGGACCTCGTCGCGATGGGCGCGCATGGCCACGGCCGCGTCGTGGAGCTCGTCCTCGGCTCGACGACGGACCGCGTGCTCCGCGCCGCGACCGTGCCGGTTCTTCTCGCCGGTTGAAGTCCGCAACGAGGTTCTCGAGAAAACAGCAGGGATTCCTCATTGCGACGCGGGTCAGATCTCCGCGTCCGAAAACAATCCGAAAGCCACGCGCAGGATTTCGTCCGCGACGCCCGGCGGACCCGCGACGACGTTTCCTCGCTTCCAGTGCGCGGAGCGGCCGTCGAAGTCGGTCACCCGCCCGCCCGCCTCTTCGATCAGAAGCGATCCCGCCGCGATGTCCCAGATCGACAACTTGAACTCGAAGAACCCGTCGAAGACACCTGCCGCCACGTTCGCGAGGTCGAGTGCTGCGGAACCGGCCCGCCGGACCCCTCGCGCGTGAAGGAAGAGCTCGCGAAACAGCGCGAGGTAGAGGTCGATCCGGTCCTTGGAGCGAAACGGGAAGCCGGTCGCGAGGAAGGCGCCGTCCAGGCTCTCCCGATCGCTGACTCGCAGCCTCTCCCCATTGCGAAACGCGCCGCCCCCGAGCTCGGCCGAGTAGAGTTCTTCTCGCAGCGGATCCCAGATGGCGCCCGCGACGATTCTCCCCTTCTCCCGGGTCGCCACCGAAACACACCAAAAAGGGAATCCCGCGATGAAGTTCGAGGTGCCGTCGAGCGGATCGATGATCCACGTACGCAGACCCTCGCCGCCCCGCTGCCCGCCCTCCTCGCCCAGGAAGCCATCTTCCGGAAACTCCTCGGCGATCCGGGTGATGATGACTTCTTCGCTCTCTTTGTCGGCGCGGGTGACGAAATCATTCTTGTGCTTCTCGGAGATCGAGCCTCGCGGGAGGCTCCGCCAGTAGCGCTCCAGGACTTCTCCGCCGGCGCGGGCGGCGTCCTGGGCCGTCTCGACGAGCGACCCTGTCCTCACCGCGAGCCAGCGCCGGCGAGCTGACGGAAACCGACCGCAATCGCTTCGCCCGCCGGACGGCCGAGGAAGTTGAAGCTGCGATCGGAGGCGCCGGCGTCGCGTCCATCCGAGAACACCTTCCACCAATAGACGCCCTTCCACCACCGTTCCCGGGCGAGCGCCGCGAAGACTGCGCGCACAGCGCGGGCCGCATCCTCGGGAGCGAGAGGACGGCCGGAGTCCTCTTCGTGGGGCGCGGTCCAGGCACCCTGCGCGGGGGGGTAGCCGGCTTCCGCGAAGATGACGGGTTTGTGCATCGCGGCGGAGAGCTCGGCGACCGGTTGCGCGGCGCGGCGGACGCCTTCGACGAGCGCCGCATCGGAAGCTTTGGCGTCCACTGAAAGGGGATCGTAGAAGTCCGCGCCGATCACATCGAGTGCGTCCCAGAAACCGATCTTCGACACGCCGGCGGCCCAATTCGTGGCGTATAGCAGCGGAGCTCCGGTTGCGAGCCGCACGGCGGCAATCGTGGCGCGCCACCGCTTCTCTTGAGCTTCCGTCCCCGACAGCTCCGTTCCGATGCAAAAGAGCGCGGCGCCCGAAGCCTCCGCGACGAGCGCGTGATGCATGGCGAATCGACGGTAAGCGTCGAACCACTTCGCCCAGTCGGCGGGGTTTGCCATCGCGACGCCGCCGACGAAGGCCCCGCCGCCGACCCAGATCTGCGGCTTGACCATCGCCGTCATGCCGAGTGAGCGCGCGTCGGAGACGGCGCGCAGGGTACACTCGTCGGTCTCTCCGCGCGGATTACGGTGGACGAACCGGAGTTCTGGAGTCCGCTCCGTGCGCAAAAAGCCGTAGGGGATGACCGAAACCGAATTCACGGCCATTCCCGACAGACGCTTCAACGTCTCCAACGACCGGGGCGAAGCGTACGACCCGTCGATCGAGTTGCTCATCGCGTAGGAGACGCCGCGTAGGAAGCTCGAGGGTAGCGGCCGCCGCCGCGGGGCGGAAAACACAACGCGCTGGGCGGCCTGCCTCCACCGCTCGAGGGTCTCCGCGAGCTCGCGATCCGACGCGCGAAAGACCCTGTGGAGCGACGCGTCGCCGCCTTCGCGGAATCCGGCCGCGAGCCACGCGGCGGCAGCGCCGACGACGCAGATCGGCGAAATGTCCTGTCGCTCGCCGTCCTCCAGAGCCTCCCCGACGGTCGGCTGCGCGCCCGCGCGCTCGAGAAGCGCCGCGAACGAAGCCACGTCCCGGCCCCACCAGGTGCCGTGCGATCGGGCGCCGGCCGCGAGAAGGAGCTCGGGCTTCGCGCGCAAACGCGGCTCCAAGCCGCCGATCGCCGCCGCCGCGAGCACGGGTGAGATGACGTCCGGCTGGATGGGCGCGGAGGCGTCGATGTCCACTCGGGCGTGGTCGCCTTCCCACGCGAGGTCGGCCGGCCGCGAGGAGCCCATGTAGAGCGCTTTCGTCGCGGTATCGGGAAAAACGATCGCGGTCAGCGCCAGCCGGGCCGGCGCGGCCGAGAGGAAACGATCGAGAACCGGCGCCCACTTCTCGAAGGCGATGCGCTCGCTCTCGTGAAATCGCCAGGCGGCGTTGCCGCGCCGTTCGGTCGCGAGTAAGGAGAAGAAGCGCTCCCGTTCCGCGATCGAGTCCCGTTCGCTGCCCCGATCGATGAGGCCGGAGAGCGCGACGAGAAACACGGAGAGAAGCACGGGGCCCGACCTCAGCGGGCGCTCCAGACGACTCGGCCTCCGACGATCGTCGCCGCGGGCGCTCCGACGAGCTCCCAGCCGGCGAATGGCGTCGACCGGCCGAGCGACACGAAGCGCGCCGGGTCCACGGTCCACCGTCTGCTCGGATCGAAGAGCGTGACGTCGGCGGGCGAGCCGGGGGCGAGCGTCCCACCCGGTAGCCCGAACGCTCTCGCGGGCCCCGCAGAGAAGAGTTCGGAGAAACGACGCAGCGACAGTCGTCCGCGTGCGACCAGCCGGTCGTGGACGACCGCGGCAGCCGTCTCGAGACCCACGACGCCGAAAGGCGCCGCGTCGAACTCGACCGCCTTCTCGTCCTCGTGGTGAGGCGCGTGGTCCGTCGCGATCGCGTCCACCGTTCCGTCTTCCAGTGCTTCGACGAGCAGCGCGACGTCCGCGGGCTCGCGCAGCGGCGGGTTCATCTTGAATCTCGTCGAATAGCCCGATCGCGCGACCTCCTCGTCGGTCAGCGTCAGATGGTGCGGGGTCACTTCGCAGGTCACCGGGAGACCTCGAGACTTGGCCTCTCGCACGAACCCGATCGAAAGCGCCGTCGACAGGTGCGCGAGGTGGAGCCGGCCGCCGGCGAGCCGGGCGACGAGCAGGTCGCGCGCCACCGCGGCGGCCTCGGCGATGTCGGGCTGACCCGCGAGTCCGAACCGCGTCGAGACCGCGCCTTCGTGCATGGGTGCGTGGCGCGAGAGCGATGGGTCCTCCGCGTGCTGCACGACGGGCATCTCGCAGAGAGCCGCATGCTCGATCGCGCGGCGTAGAAGATCTCCGTCGGCGAGCCAAGTTCCGTCGTCGGAGACCGCGACGGCGCCCGCCGTCCGCATCTCACCGAACTCCGCGAGCTCTTTCCCCTTTCGTGCACGTGTGATCGCGCCGATCGGATGGACCCGGGCGGCGCCGGCCTCGACTCCGCGCGCAGCCACGAACGCTGTCAGGCTTCGATCGTCGTTGACGGGCTCGGTGTTCGGCATCGCACAGACAGCGGTGAATCCGCCCGCGGCAGCCGCAGCCGCTCCGGTCGCGATCGTCTCCGCATACTCGCGTCCCGGCTCACGGAGGTGCGCGTGCAAGTCGATGAAACCCGGGAAGACGAGGAGACCGGTCGCATCGAGAATCTCGGCTCCATCGGCCGACAGCCCTTTTCCGACTGCGCCGACGGCGCCGCCCGAGAGGATGAGGTCGAACGCGCCGTCCCGGTCCGTCGCCGGATCGACGAGCGTACCGCCGCGGATCAAGAGATCGCGGCTCACGCTCCCTCGCGCTCCCCCTCCCAGGGGCGGCCGGCGAGGAGGAGGTAGAGAACCGCCATGCGTACCGCAACGCCATTCGCCACTTGGTCGAGGATCACGGATCTCGGCGAGTCCGCGACTTCCGATGCGATCTCGACGCCGCGATTCATCGGCCCGGGATGCATGACGATCGCGGCCGGGCTCGCCCGCTCCATGCGCGCGATCGTCAGCCCGTACCTCGCGTAGTACTCCCGAGTCGAGGGAAAGAGGGAGCGGCTCTGACGTTCGAGCTGCATCCGGAGCATCATGATTACCTCGGCGCCGTCTATGGCTCGATCGAAGTCGGTGGTCGCGCGGGCGCCGAGCTCTTCGACCCGCGGCGGAATGAGGGTCGGCGGACCGCACACGGTCACCTCCGCTCCCATCTTCGTCAACAGGAAGACGTTCGACCGCGCGACCCGGGAGTGTGCGATGTCGCCGGCGATCACGACCTTGAGTCCCATGAACCGTCCGAATCGCTGGCGGATGGTGAGGGCGTCGAGAAGAGCCTGAGTGGGGTGCTCGTGCGCGCCATCGCCGGCGTTGATGACGCCCGCGTGAAGGTGACGCGCGAGAAGGTGCGGGACCCCGGGCGAGGAGTGTCGCACGACGATCAGATCGGGCGACATCGCCTGGAGGGTGCGGGCGGTGTCGAGAAGCGTCTCACCTTTTTCGACGGACGTCCCCCTGCTGCCACCGAAGTTCAAGGAGTCCGCCGAAAGCCATTTCTCCGCGGTCTCGAAGGAGAACCGGGTTCGTGTCGACGGCTCGAAGAAGAGGTTGATGACCATCCGCCCCCGCAGGGCCGGCACTTTCTTGATCGGTCGATCCGCGATCGGCCGCATCGACTCGGCCGTGTGGAGGAGGAGTTCGATCTCCGCCGGCTCCAAGTGCTCGATCCCGAGAAGATCCTTCGATCGGAGCGCGGTGATCGAGTGACGGACCGGCATCAGAGCATCGGATCCCGGAAACCTGACACCGGATACCCGCCTAAGAGCCGGGCCTCTCCAGGATCCAGACTTCGTCCGCTCCGTCGGTCTCGCGGAACATCACCTTGATGACCTCGCGCTGCGCCGTGGGGACACTTTTGCCGACGTAATTCGCCTCGATCGGGAACTCGCGGTGTCCCCGGTCGATCAGGACGGCCAGGCGGATCGCGCGAGGGCGTCCGAGGTCGATCACTCCGTCGAGAGCGGCGCGAATCGTGCGGCCCGTGTAGAGCACGTCGTCGCAGAGGATGACGGCGCGCTCGTTCAGGTCGAACTCGATCTCGGTTTTCTTGAGCAAAGGCTGAGGAGCGACCGTCGAGAGATCGTCGCGGTAGAGCGTAATGTCGAGCGTTCCGACCGGAAAGGGCGTGGCCACGAGATCCGAGAGGCGGTCGGCGAGCCGAGTCGCGAGCGGCACCCCGCGCGTGCGGATGCCGACGAAAGCGAGCCCCGCAAGGTCCTTCTGGCGCTCGGCGATTTCATGAGCCATCCGGTCGATCATGCGGCCAATGCGCTCTGCGTCGAGGATCTTCGCCTTTTTGAGAAGGAGGGCTTCGGTCAAGTCCGCGCGAGTCTATGAGCAGCGAATCCAGTCGTCAAGGTTGCGCGCCGGTGAACATTCGATCGTCCGCGCTACAATCGCTCGCAAAAGCAGCGAGGAACTCCCATGGTCTTCTTCAACGCGTCCGCGCGCGAGCTGACCGCGAAGATCGTCTATTACGGGCCCGGGCTCGGGGGAAAGACGACCAACCTGCGGGTACTGCACGAGCGACTCGAGCCGCGGATTGCGGGAGAGCTCGTCCAACTCGCGACCGAGTCGGATCGCACGATCTACTTCGACCTCCTGCCGGTCGAGCTTGGCGATATCAAGGGCTATCGGATCCGCTTCCAGCTCGCGACGGTTCCAGGACAGACCGCGTTCGACGAGACGCGACGGGTGGTTCTGAAGGGTGCGGACGGGATCGTGTTCGTCGCGGATTCCCAGTGGACGCTATTGCCGAAGAACCTCGAAAGCTGGCAGTCTCTCAAGGAGAACCTTGCGGCAAACGGCCTTGCGTTCGACACCATGCCGGTCGTGGTCCAGTACAACAAACGCGACCTCCCGGACATCCTCTCGGTCGAAGCGATGCAGGAGGCGCTCGGGTTCTCCGCGTATCCACACGTCGAGGCGGTGGCCAGCGAAGGACAGGGGGTGACGGAAACGTTCAAGCTCATCTCGAAGCTCACGTTCCTGGATCTCTTGAGAAGACTGCAGGGCCGCCCGACGCCGAAGAACGTGACGGACGTGGCGGCAAACCTTCCCGAGCCGGCCGTTGTGTCTTCCGCAGCTCCGGAAGAGGCCGATCGGCACCCGCCGCTGACCCTGGTGCGCGCGCTCCCGGAAGAGACGGCGTCCGAGGCGTCCGCCTCGACGCCCGGCCCGGCCGTCGAAGAATCCCCGTTTCCCGAGGCGGCGGCGCCCTTCGACACGGCCTCGAGCGGCGCCGGTTTGGCGGAGGTCGAGGAAAGGCTCCGATCGCTCGAAACGCGTTTGGAGGAGTTGCAAGACGCGCTCGGGCGCGGCGTGACGAGTGCGGATTACTGGAAGACGACCGAATCTCTCCGAACCTGGCTCGAGTCGATCGAGCGGACGGTTCAAGGCCTCACGGACCGATGCGATGCCTTCGAGCGGAATCTCGTGGAGGAGAACGAGCGGCTCGCGAACGAGATCGCGGCCGTCGAGCGGCGGGCCGAGGAGCGAGTGCGCGGCCTGGAGGACCGGCTCGAGGAGAAAACGTCGGCCATCGCCCGGGACCAGGATGAGCTGCAGCGAACCCTCTCCGAAAACCTGACGCAGAGCCACCGATCACCCGAGGACCTGAAGCTGCAGCTCGCCCCCATTCTCGAAGAGCAGCTCCGGCGCGAGGCCGACGAGAATTGGACCGCGGAGATCGAGCGCCTGCGTCAGGCGCTCGCCGAGTCGCTCGAGGACCTTTCGGAGAGAGTGCGGAAAGCGGTTCGGGGCTAGCCTCTTCTCCCTCTCCTTCCGGGAGAGGGACGGTGAGGGGTGTGCTCTAGCCGCCCAGTTCCTTGGAATCGCTGACGAGTCTCGCCAAAAAGCGTTCGTCGTCGCGCCAGTCGGCGCGCACTTTCACGGTGAGGTCGAGGAAGAAGCGGCCTCCCGAGCGTTCTTCGAGCTCTTCGCGCGCCGCCTTGCCGATCTCGCGGATCATCGAGCCGGCGCGGCCGATGACAATCCCCTTTTGACCCTCCTTCTCAACCACGATCGAGGCGTAAACGACCGTCACGTCCCGCTCCTCATCGTGCGTCATCCGCTCCACGACCACGGCCGACGCGAACGGTAGTTCCTGGCGGGTCCGCTCGAGAAGCTTCTCGCGGATGACCTCGGCCACCCACTCTGCCTCGGGTGTCGACGACAGGAAGTCCTCGGGGTAGGCGGGCGCGCCTTCGGGGAGATTCGAGACCACCAGATCCGCGAGCCGCTCGACGCCGTCGCCGGTCTTCGCGGAGATCGGAACGATCTCGCGGAATGGATGTCGCCCGGCGAAGTCCGCCATCATCGGAAGCAGGCGCTCTTTCGAGAGTCGGTCGATCTTGTTGAGCGCCAGGATCGCCGGCGTGCCCGCACGGGCGAGGAGCTCGAGCACTCGCCCCTCTTTCCCTTCCTCGGAGGCGTCGACGACGAGCAGAACGAGGTCCGCCGTCGAGAGTGCGTCGGTCGCGTCACGCAGCATCGCGGCGTTCATCCGGTGATCGGGTCGATGGATGCCCGGGGTATCCACGAGCGCGATCTCCGCGCCGGGCCGCCGGGCGATCCCGAGAATGCGCTTGCGGGTCGTCTGCGGCTTGTCGGAGACGATCGCGACTTTTTCTCCGACGAGCCGGTTCACGAGAGTCGACTTGCCCGCGTTCGGGCGGCCGACGACCGCGACCTCGCCCGAGCGAAAAGCGCGTTCAAGGTTCAAGGTTCAAAGTCGAGGCGCGGCTCTGAGATCAGGATTCCCGTTGAACAGGGACGGCGACCGGCTCGATGCGGACCCGGTGGACGCGCCGTCGGTCCGCCTCCTCGACGGTGAAAAGAAGATC
>DASXTN010000283.1:0-1708 GCA_036505435.1 Thermoanaerobaculia bacterium
CCCACTTCCAGGGCGGAGGGACGAAGTCCCTCTCGCCCCCGTTTCCTCCCTGCTCCGGTGGCAACCACTTCAAGAGGGAGGTTTTTCCGACTCGTCCGAAGTCATCGACACTGACGCGGAAGAGGTTCCGGCTTGAGCCATCCCCTTCGCGGTCGGCGAGAAAGATCCCGCGGCACCCGGAGTCGCGACAGTTCACGGAAGTAGCGGGCACGTCCGACGTGAAGGTCGCCGGCCGCATCGGTGGCTGGCTGTTCGCCGCCTCTGGCGCGAGGAGGCTTCCATTCGAAAGAAAAACGAGGCGGTCGACGATCGAGGCCTTGCCACCGTAACCATCGAAAGCGACGCTGTCGGGGCCGTTCAGCGCCCCGGCGAGGGCCCGAAAGCTGACGTAGCTCGGCACGCGGTAGAAGCTCAGGACGCGCTCGGAAGGATCCCGGGTGAGGTTCCCCGGAGGAGCATCCGCCCAGCTGGTCAGCTCGCGAGTCGCCGGATCGATCTCGAGCACGACGTTGCAATCGCGGCGGACCGCCTGCATTCGGGTGACGAGAACGAGCGAGTAGACCTCCCGAACCGCGGACTTCATTCGTTCGCGGTGAACGATCGTGTACAGGTACGCAAACGTGAACAGGAAAGCGCTCAGGAAGATCGCCGCCGCGACCACTATCTCGACGGGCGTAAACCCGGCCTCCGAGGCAAGGCGAGCGCCGCGGGAGTTCATCGGATGGA
Organism: Thermoanaerobaculia bacterium; assembly: GCA_036505435.1. Taxonomy (GTDB): domain Bacteria; phylum Acidobacteriota; class Thermoanaerobaculia; order UBA5066; family Gp7-AA6; genus Gp7-AA6. The sequence goes on from DASXTN010000283.1 coordinate 727, forward strand.
CGGTCCGAGCGAATCGCGTACCGGGGGGCGGGAACCGTCGAGCCGCCGACAAATCAATGAGTTAGGCCAAGTATCAGCGCCCGCGGCTGTCAGGAAATGTCACGAAACCGACGTCGAGAGGCACAAAAGGGTCTCGATCGACCACCCGCTTATACTCGGCCTCGGGGCATGGTCGACGAGATCGCGATTCGCGGCGAACCGTTGGGAACGGGAGAGCGTTGTCAGTTCATCGTCGACCGTCCCGTTCTGCCGAACGAGTCGGCCTTCTTCGGGGAGCCGTCAACGGCCGCTGCGGCCTCACCGCTCGCGGCGGACCTGCTGGAGCTTCCCGGCGTCACCTCGGTGATGATCGCGGAAGAGACGGTGACGCTCGGTGCGGATTATCCGATCGACTGGCCCGCGCTCGGCGCCGGCAACGTGATTCGCAAGCATCTCGCAAGTGGCGAGCCGATCGTCGCCGAGAGCTACTTCGAGAACCTCCCGTCGGAGAACGACCTCAAGTGGGCGATCGGAGACCTCCTCGCTCGTGAGATCAATCCGGCGGTTGCAGCGCACGGCGGTTGGGTCGAGCTGATCGAGGTGAAAAGGAACAACGTCTACCTCCGTCTCGGCGGCGGATGCCAGGGCTGCGGCGCGGCTGACGTCACCTTGAAGCAGGGAATCGAGAAGGCGATCCGCAGCCTCGCGCCATCGGTGGGTGAAATCCTCGACACGACCGACCACGCAGCGGGGCGGAATCCGTACTACGCGCCGGCCAAATAGCCGATCAGCAACCGAAGATCGCGGGCCTCGACGTCAGGCGCTCGCTCAGCCCGCGGCGGAACGCTCTGGACGGATATCGAAGACGAGCTTCGCGTGCGCTTCGCGAAGGGCGGCCTCGGCCCGGTCGGGCGTTGCCGCGCGGGCGAAGAGGAATCCGAGGTAGCGCGATCCTTCAGGGAGCGGGACGAGCACTTGTCCGGAGTGGGCGGAGATGACCACG
>DASXTN010000284.1:0-7607 GCA_036505435.1 Thermoanaerobaculia bacterium
CCCTTGTTGTCGACGATCGTGATCTTTCCGTTGCGGTTGACGACGACCAGGTTGCCATCCTTCCGCTCGACCGTCGCGACGGAGAGAAACCGGACCGTTCCCGGGTTCTTCGCGGTGTGCTTCGACTGCTCGGTCACGCGCGATGCGGTCCCGCCGTAGTGGAAGGTCCGCATCGTCAGCTGAGTGCCCGGCTCGCCGATCGACTGCGCGGCGATGACGCCGACCGCCTCACCGATCTCGACCATCTTCCCGGAAGCGAGCATCCGTCCGTAGCAGAGGCGGCAAACGCCGCGCTTGGTCTCACACGTCAGAACCGAGCGGATCTTGACCCGCTCGATACCGGCCTCTTGCACGTTGGAGGCGAGGTCCTCGGTGATCTCTTCCCCGATCGCGAGAATCTTGTCCTCGGACAGCGGGTCGTAGATGTCTTCCTGCGCGACGCGTCCGACGATGCGATCGCGCAACGGCTCCAGCGTGTCGCCCCCCTCCATGATCGCGGTAACCGTTATGCCGTCGCTCGTTCCGCAGTCCTCCTCGATCACGATGACGTCCTGTGCGACGTCGACGAGACGGCGGGTCAGGTAACCGGAATCCGCGGTCTTGAGAGCCGTGTCCGCGAGTCCCTTGCGGGCGCCGTGGGTCGAGATGAAGTACTGCAAGACAGAGAGTCCCTCGCGGAAATTGGCCGTGATGGGTGTTTCGATGACCTCGCCAGACGGCTTCGACATCAGGCCGCGCATTCCGGCGAGCTGGCGCACCTGCTCCTTGGATCCGCGGGCGCCGGAGTCCGCCATGATGTAGATCGGGTTGAACTCCTGTCCGACCTGGTCGGACTTCTTCATCTCCTTGAACATCTCGTCGGAGATGTTTTCGGTCGTCCGGTGCCAGATGTCGATGATCTTGTTGTGCCGCTCACCGGCGGTGATGACGCCCGAATTGCGCTGGCTCTCGACCTCGAGCACCTCCCGCCGGGCACCGCTGATGTAATCCTCCTTCTTCGCCGGCACGAGCATGTCGTCGACACCGATCGAGATGCCCGCGCGCGTCGCGGCGTTGAAGCCGAGGTCCTTCAGGTCGTCGAGCATCTCCACGCACAGCTCTTCCCCGAAGGTCAGGTAGACGTAGTTGACGAAATCGGAAAGGCCGCGCTTCTTCAAGTTGCCGTTGATGAACGGCACGACTTCGGGAAGAGCCCGGTTGAAGAGCACTCGGCCGACCGTCGTGTCGACCAACGTGCGTTCGACGTCCTGGACTTCGGCATGAACGATGTCCTGGTCGTTGTACTGCGTCGTCAGGTCGATGTATTTGCCCGAGTAGCGAACCCGAATCGGGGTGTGGGTCGTGACCTCCCCCTGCTCGTACGCGAGGATGACCTCATCGAAGTCGGAGAAGATCCGTCCCTCCCCCTTCGTGTTGGAGCGCGACTTGGTCAGGTAATAGATCCCGAGCACCAGGTCCTGGGAGGGCACGGCGAGCGGCCGTCCGGACGCAGGCGACAGGATGTTGTTCGAGGAGAGCATCAGGAGCTCTGCCTCGACCTGGGCCTTCGGCGACAGCGGCACGTGTACGGCCATCTGGTCGCCGTCGAAATCGGCGTTGAAAGCCGGACAGACGAGCGGATGGATCTTGATCGCCTTGCCTTCGACCAAGACCGGCTGGAACGCCTGGATGCCAAGCCGGTGGAGCGTCGGCGCGCGGTTCAAAAGAACCGGATGGTCGCGGATGACCTCCTCGAGCGCGTCCCAGACTTCCGTGACGCCCGACTCCACGAGCTCCTTCGCCGCCTTGATCGTCTGGGCCATGCCCTTCTTCTCGAGCCGGTTGTAGATGAACGGCTTGAAGAGCTCGACCGCCATCTTTTTCGGAAGGCCGGCCTGGTGGAGCTTCAGCTCCGGCCCCACGACGACGACCGATCGGCCCGAGTAGTCCACGCGCTTTCCGAGCAGGTTCTGTCGGAAGCGGCCCTGCTTGCCCTTCAGCGTGTCGGAGAGCGACTTCAGAGGCCGGTTGTTCGAGCCTTTCAGGACCCGTCCGCGGCGCCCGTTGTCGAAGAGCGCGTCGACCGCCTCCTGGAGCATCCGCTTCTCGTTGCGGACGATGACCTCGGGCGCGCGCAACTCCAGGAGCTTCTTCAACCGGTTATTCCGATTGATGACGCGCCGGTAGAGATCGTTCAGGTCCGAAGTCGCGAAGCGTCCGCCATCGAGCGGCACGAGAGGACGCAGCTCCGGCGGAATGACCGGAATGACGTCCAGGATCATCCAGTCCGGGCGGTGGCCCGAACGGCGAAAGGCGTCGCAGACTTTGAGGCGCTTCGCCGCCTTCTGTCGCTTGATCTGCGACGTCTCGGTTTTCATGATCATGCGAAGCTCTTCGGCGAGCATGTCGACGTCGACTCGCTGCAGGAGCTCCTTGATCGCACCGGCGCCCATTCGGGCGACGAAGACATCGCCGTACTCCGCGCGCAGCGCCCGGTAGCGTTCCTCCGAGAGCAGCTCCTTCTCCTTCAGGTCGGTGTCGCCCGGATCGACGACCACGTACGACTCGAAGTAGAGGATTCGCTCGAGGTCACGGAGCGAGATGTCGAGCAGGTGCCCGATGCGGGACGGCAGCCCTTTGAAGAACCAGACGTGGGACACCGGCGAGGCGAGCTCGATGTGACCCATGCGCTCGCGGCGGACCTTGGACTTCGTCACCTCGACGCCGCACTTGTCGCAAACGACGCCCCGGTGCTTCATCCGCTTGTACTTTCCGCAGAGGCATTCCCAGTCGGTGATCGGTCCGAAGATCTTTGCGCAGAACAGCCCGTCGCGCTCCGGCTTGAACGTCCGGTAGTTGATCGTCTCGGGCTTCGTGACCTCGCCGTAGGACCACGAACGGATCTTCTCGGGCGAGGCCAGAGAGATCTTGATCGCGTTGAAATCCTTCAGCGTGGTCGGCTTCGCTGCGAAAGCGATTGTGTCCATGAGGCTCCTTACCTCTGTTCTCTTTCCTGCTTACTGCTCACTGCTTATCGCTCACTTCTTCAAAAGCTCCACATCGAGACAGAGAGACTGCAGCTCCCTCACCAGGACGTTGAACGACTCGGGCAGCCCGGGATCGGCCGGCACCTCGCCTTTCACGATCGCCTCGTACACCTGAGAACGGCCTTCGACGTCGTCCGACTTGACGGTCAAGAGCTCCTGCAGCGTGTAGGAGGCGCCGTACGCTTCGAGCGCCCACACCTCCATCTCGCCGAACCGCTGACCGCCGAACTGCGCCTTTCCGCCGAGCGGCTGCTGGGTGATGAGCGAATACGGCCCGATTGAGCGCGCGTGGATCTTGTCGTCCACGAGGTGCGACAGCTTCATCATGTAAATGAAGCCCACCGTCACCTGCTGCTCGAACGGCTCGCCCGTCATTCCATCGTAGAGGACCGTCTTGCCCGAGGTTGGCAGATTCGCCTCGCGCAGAAGCTTCTTGATCTCCGACTCCGAGGCGCCGTCGAACACCGGCGTGGCAACGGACAGCCCGAGCGCGCGCACCGCCCACCCGAGGTGGGTTTCCAGAATCTGCCCGACGTTCATTCGAGAAGGAACGCCGAGCGGATTCAAAACGATCTCGATCGGCGTGCCGTCCGGTAGATAGGGCATGTCGGCCTCGGCCAGGATGCGCGAGATGACGCCCTTGTTTCCGTGCCGCCCGGCCATCTTGTCGCCGACGGAGAGCTTGCGCTTCATGGCGACGTAGACCTTGACCATCTTGATGACGCCGGGAGGCAGCTCGTCACCCTTCTGGAGCAGGTCGATCCGCTCGGCGTTGACGCGGTTCAAGACCTCGATCTGCGAGTCCTGACGCCGCAGGACCATCTGGACCGCCTCGGAGATCTCCTCATCCTTCAACTTCAAGCGCTTCATCTGCTGCGGGGTGAGCCGCGCGACGGCTTCCGCGGTGAACCGACCGCCTTTCTTGACGATCTCGTTACCCTCGCGGTCGTTCACCTCGTCGGCGACGACTTTGCCGACGAGCAGGTCCCGGATCTTCTTGTTCGCCTCTTCACGGATGATCCGGATCTCGTCTTTCGAGTTCTTCTCGATCTTGGCGATCTGATCCTGCTCGATCGCGAGCGCCCGGAGGTCTTTGTCGATCCCTTTGCGCGAGAAGATCTTCACGTCGACGACGGTGCCCTCGATGCCCGGAGGACATTTCAAGGACGCGTCGCGGACGTCGCCCGCTTTCTCACCGAAGATCGCACGGAGAAGCTTCTCCTCCGGTGTCAACTGGGTCTCCCCCTTCGGCGTCACCTTTCCGACCAGGATGTCGCCGGGTTTGACGGTCGCGCCGATGCGGATGATTCCCGACTCGTCCAGATCACGCAGAGCGTTCTCCGAAACGTTCGGGATGTCTCGCGTGATCTCTTCCGGTCCGAGCTTCGTGTCGCGCGCCTCGATGTCGAACTCCTGGATGTGGATCGAGGTGAAGAAGTCGTCCTTGACGAGCTTCTCCGAAACGAGGATGGCGTCCTCGTAGTTGTACCCGCGCCACGGCATGAATGCGACGAGCACGTTCCTTCCGAGCGCGAGCTCGCCGTCGGAAGTGCAGGGGCCGTCGGCCAGGACCTCGCCCCGCGCGACCCGCACGCCTTCCTCGACGATCGGTTTCTGGTTGATGCACGTGTTCTGGTTCGACCGGCGGAACTTGGTCAGCGGATAGATGTCGGCGCCGAACTCCTTGCCGCCGGCTTCGTCGCCCCCCTCGACGCGGACGATGATTCGTTCCGAGTCGACCTGGTCGACGACGCCGCCCCGCTTGGCGAGGATGACCGCACCCGAGTCGCGCGCCACGGTTCCCTCGAGACCGGTCCCCACGAGCGGAGCCTCGACCTCGAGGAGCGGCACTGCCTGGCGCTGCATGTTCGATCCCATCAGTGCGCGGTTCGCGTCGTCGTGCTCCAAGAACGGGATGAGTGCGGTGGCGACGGACACGAGCTGCTTGGGCGAGATGTCCTTGTAGTCGACCTTGTCCCGCTCAGCCGTGATGAACTCGCCGTTGAACCGGGCGATCACCCGGTCCTCCTTGATGCGGCCCGAAGCGTCGGTCTCGGCGTTGGCCTGCGCGATGACGTAGTTTTCCTCTTCCCACGCGGAGAGGTAGAAGGCGTACGGCTCGGCGTCGCTGGCGCGCTTCCTCGCGCGGCGCACGTGCTCGTTCTCGTCTTCGAGCTCGCGCTTCTCGACGATCTGACCGAGCTTGAACGAGGTCTCTCCGGCCTGGATGACCTGGAAGTGGTCGAGGACGCGCCCCTTCTCGACCTTCTTGTACGGCGTCTCGATGAAGCCGAAGTCGTTGATTCGCGCGTAGCAGGAGAGTGACGAGATCAATCCGATGTTCGGACCTTCCGGGGTCTCGATCGGACAGACACGGCCATAGTGCGTCGGATGGACGTCGCGCACCTCGAAGCCCGCGCGCTCTCGGGAGAGACCGCCCGGTCCGAGAGCCGACAGTCGTCGCTTGTGTGTCACTTCGGAGAGCGGGTTCGTCTGGTCCATGAACTGCGAAAGCTGTGACGACCCGTAGAACTCCTTGATCGAAGCGATCACCGGCTTCGAGTTGATCAGGTCGTGTGGCATCGCTGAATCGATGTCCTGGTGAACCGACATCTTTTCCTTGATCGCGCGCTCCATCCGGACGAGCCCGATGCGGAACTGGTTCTCGAGGAGCTCGCCGACCGAACGGACGCGCCGGTTGCCCAAGTTGTCGATGTCATCCGTGCGGCCGACGTCCCTCTTCAGTCGCAGCAAGTAAGCGACGACCCGATAGATGTCTTGCGGCGTCAGCGTTCGCGTGTCTTCGGACGAGTCCGCCTCGAGCTTGATGTTGAACTTGAAGCGGCCGACGCGCGAGAAGTCGTACTTCTTCGGATCGAAGAACATTCCCTCGAAGAGGTTCTTCGCCGACTCGTACGTCGGCGGATCGCCGGGGCGCAGGCGTCGGTAGATCTCGAGGATCGCCTCGTTTCTCGTCTTGTGGCTGTCCTTGCGAATCGTATTGACGAGGACGTCGCCGGAGAGATCCCAGTCGGGGAAAAAGACCTCGATCTCCTTGATGCCCCTCTCTTTCAGTCCTTCGACGGCATCCGCGCCGAGCTCCTGCCCCGCCTCGAAGAGAACCTCGCCGGTCGAGAGATCGACGACGTCGGCCAGGAAGCACGCCTTCTCGACCGCGGCGTCGTCTACCGAGCGCTCGATCGAGCCCTTCTTCGTGATCTCCCTCTGATCTTCCGCCGAGAGCCGAATCCCGGCGAAGACGGTCTTGGTCTCGCGCTTGACGCGGGCGTAGCGTTCCTTCAGCTCTTCCTGCTTCAGGACGTCCTTGCCGACCGTCAGGTATGCCCGGCCGCGCTCGAACCGCGCGGGGACGGCAGCGTAGAACTGGCGCAGGATAGACTCGTCGGTCTCGAGCCCGAGCGCGCGCAGGAAAATCGTCGCCGGGAACTTGCGCTTCCGATCGATGCGGACGAAGAGAACGCCCTTCTGGTCGAACTCGAACTCCACCCACGAGCCGCGGTACGGGATGATCTTCGCGAGAAATCCCTGCTTCGACTCGCGCGTGAAGAACACGCCCGGCGAGCGGTGCAGCTGCGAAACGATGACTCGCTCGGTCCCATTGATGACGAAGGTCCCGTGTTCAGTCATGAGCGGAATGTCCCCGAAGAAGACCTCTTCCTCCTTGGCATCCCGCATCGTCTTTACGCCGGTCTCCGGGTCCTTGTCGTAGACGAAGAGGCGAAACGTTACCTTGAGCGGGACGGAGTACGTCATGCCCCGCTCCTGGCACTCGGCGACCGAGTACTTCATCTGGAGGTCCACCGGGTTGCCGCAGACGTCGCAGAGCGTGACGCGGTTCAAGTTCTGCGTACCGCAGCGCGGACACGTGACGGTCTCTTCGTGAGGGTGTGCGGTCACGATGCGTGCGCCGCAGGACCGGCAGTCCATGCGCAGGTGCTCGAGGCCCTTCAGCCTTCCGCACTTGCACTCCCAGTTTCCGATCGAGTACTTGACGAACTGCAGCTCGCAGGCGCCCCGAAAATCGGAGAACGGGAAGACGCTCGTGAAGACGGCCTGGAGGCCGGAGTCCTCACGCTCCTCCGGCAGAAGGTTCATCTGCAGGAAGCGCTCGTAGGACCGGCGCTGGACGTCGATCAAGTTCGGAAGATCCATGAACGAGCGGATCTTCGAGAAGTTCCGCCGTTCGGGGGAGACGACTTCAGTCATTTAAGAGACTCCCTCTAGCGCGCCGGACAAGCCGGCGCGATTTAGCACGAAGCACGAAGAAAGCGCGGCCCGAGGCGCGGATTGCCCCGCACCCATCACAACAAGCGAGTATTCCCTGGTCAGCGCGGCCCTACTTGATCTCGACTTTCGCGCCGACTTCCTCGAACTTCTTCTTGATGTTCGCGGCTTCGTCCTTGGAGACGCCCTCTTTCAGAAGCCCCGGCGCTCCGTCCACCAGGTCCTTGGCCTCTTTCAGGCCCAGGCTCGTCACTTCGCGGACGACTTTGATCGTCTTGATCTTGTCGCCGGCCGCTGCGAGATGGACCGCAAACTCGGTCTTTTCCTCCTCGGCGG
>DASXTN010000285.1:0-5245 GCA_036505435.1 Thermoanaerobaculia bacterium
GCATGCGATCCGGGAGCCTCGAGCCGTCGTGGTCGCCGACCCGAAGTCCGACAACCGGTTCGCCGAGAGCCCTCTCGTCGTCTCCGAGCCGAAGCTGCGCTTCTATGCGGCGGCGCCCCTCACGACGTCGGATGGCTTCGTGGTCGGGACACTCTGCGCCGCCGATCGGGTTCCGCGGGAACTCTCCCCGGCGCAGATCGAAGGATTGCAGGCGCTCGCCCGTCAGGTGATGGCCCAGCTCGAGCTGCGGCGGCGACGACGGACGGACCGGGAGCAATCGAGCGAAAAACTGATCCTGGAAGCGGCGGGCCTCTCGGACGACCGGCCTCATCCGGCGTCGGAGGACGTGCAATGATCGAGAAACGAGCCGCCGTATTGATCGTCGACGACGACGAAGCGACGCTGCGCGCGCTGCGTGGGTTTCTTGAGGTCGAGGGTTACGCAGTCGAGACTGCGCGGGACGGTCAGGAGGCGTTCGAGAAGCTTGACGCAATGGAGCCTCCGGGACTTATCCTCCTCGACTTGAAGATGCCCGTGATGGACGGCTGGCAATTTCTCTCGGAGCGCTCCCGCGATCGAACGTCTCGCAAGGTGCCGGTCGTTCTGTTGTCGGGTCTCCCTTACATCCCGAACGCACCTGGCGTTGCGGACTTCATCTCCAAGCCGGTCAACCCCGTGAGGCTCCTCGCCTGCGTCCGGCGATTCTGCGGCCCGGAGCGGGAGGTTGGCGATTCCGCGCGCCGTACGGAGCCGCGTCCATAGCGATGTCGACTTCTCCGAGATCTACGGGTTCTCGGGCGTGGTGGGTGTCTTCTCGACCTCGCCGGTCATCGGGACGAAGCGCACGGGCAGGATGTCCTTTTCTGTGACGCGGCCGTCGGCGGACTTGCGGAACACCTTGAGCTCCTGGAAGAAGCCGCCGACCGGGATCACCATGATTCCGCCGGGAGCGAGCTGATCGACGAGTGGCTGCGGGATGCGCTCCGGCGCGGCGGTGACTACGATTCCGTCGAACGGCGCATGCTCGGGCCATCCGCGGTAGCCGTCTCCCTCGCGCACCGTTACGTTGTCGTAGTGGAGCTCTTTCAAGCGCGCCGCGGCCGAGCGCGCGAGCTCCGGGACAATCTCGATCGTGTATACCTCGCGCGCGATCTCGGCGAGCACCGCGCTCTGGTATCCCGATCCGGTGCCGATCTCGAGCACGCGGGAGCCGGGCCTGAGCTCCAGGAGCTCGGACATCAACGCCACGATGTAGGGTTGAGAGATCGTCTGGTTCCCGGGTATCGGAAGCGGGTGATCTTCGTATGCCTGTGCGCGCTGAGAGGAATTGACGAAGAGGTGACGCGGGACTTTGCGCATCGCGGACAGGACGCGCGGGTCGCGCACCCCGCGCGCGACGATCTGGGTTTCCACCATGCGCGCGCGGCGCTCGGCGTCCGTGTCGGAGGGGGGCGCGGTCACCTTTGCCGCATCGACCGCGGGACGGTTGCACGCGATCGCCGTGAGCCCGCAGAGCAACAGGAGCGCGGCCGCATGTTTCACGGACCGGGCTCCGCGCCGAGCTCGCGGGAGTAGGCCACGCGGCCGCCGACGACCGTCATCACGACAGGGATCGTCGGGATCTCTTTCGCCACTGCCGTCATCGGATCGGCTGCGAAGACCGTCAGGTCTCCGGCGAAGCCGGGCGCGATTCTCCCCCGCACGTGCTCTTCGAACGCGGCGTACGCCGCATCGGAGGTGAACAGAGCGAGAGCCTCCCGGCGAGTGAGTCTTTCCGATGGCCGCCATCCGCCGGCCGGTCGGCCGGCGAGGTCCTGACGCGTGATCGCCGCGTAAAAGCCGTAGAGCGGGTTCTCGGACTCGACGGGAAAATCGCTCCCTCCGGCGAGACGAGCACCCGAGCTTTTCAACGTTCTCCAGGCGTAGGCTCCCTTGATCCGGACGGGACCGACGCGCGCTTCCGCCCACGGCATGTCGGAAGTCGCGTGCGTCGGCTGAATCGAGGCGATCACCCCTTCGCGGCCGAAGCGAGGGATATCGTCGGGAGCAATCACCTGCGCGTGCTCGATCCGGGGACGATCGGGACGCGGTCGACGCTCCGCCGATCCGTCCGGCACGGCTTTGCGGAACGCGTCGAGCGCCACCCGGTTTCCGCGATCCCCGATCGCGTGGATCCAGAGCTGCCACCCCTTCTCCCGCGCCTGCCGCGCAATTTCGTTCAGCCGGTCGGGCGCCGTGACGAGCAAGCCCTGCTTGCCCGGCTCGTCCGAGTAATCGGCGAGGAGCGCCGCGCCGCGGCTCCCCAGTGCTCCGTCCGCATACCCTTTGATCGCGCGGACGGTCAGGAACCCGCCGCCGCGGTCGACCAGGATTCCCTTCGCGAAGAACGTCGCGAGCGGCTCCGGCTCCGGGGAGACCGTTGCGTACACTCGGATCGGAAGGTCGTGGCGGGCCGCGAGGCGCTCGAGCACCGCGATCTCCTCGGGTCCGTATCCGGAAGCGTCCTGAACTTCCGTCAACCCGACTTTCGCGCACGATTTCATCGCGGCGACGAATCGCCGCTCGAGATCCGCCGGGGTGGGCGCGGGGACGACGTTGTCGATCAAGTCGGCCGCGTTGTCGACGAGGACGCCGGAAGGCGAGGAGTCGGGCCGGCGCAGGATTCGGCCACCGGCAGGGTCGGGAGTCTCCGTCCGAATGCCCGCCTTCTCGAGGGCGGCCGAGTTGACCCAGAGCGCATGCCCGTCGACGCGGCGCGCCGCGACCGGCCGATCGGAGACGACGGCGTCGAGATCTCGCGCATCGGGGAACGTCTTGCCCGGCCAGAGGTTCTGGTCCCATCCGCGCGCCTCGACCCAGCTGCCGGCCGGCAACCTCGCCGCAAGCTCCGCGATCCGGCGAGCTGCTTCCGCGGCGCTCGCCGCCCCCCGGAGGTTTGCGATCTCGAGCGACTTTCCGAGGCCGAGGAGGTGACCGTGTGCGTCCGCCCAGCCCGGGAATACGAACGCACCGGCGAGGTTCACTCGCTCTCCTCCCGCCTGCAGCTGCCGCGCGCGGGCCGCATCGCCGACGAAGGCGATCTTGCCGTCGCGGAGCAGGATCGAGGCGTTCTTCGGGGTCGCCTCAGATGAGGTATAGACCGCGCCGCCTTCGACGAGGAGCGGGGAGCCTTGTCCGATCGGCGGTGACGTCAGAAGCGCGAAGAAGAGCGCCAGCACGTGCCGAAGTTTAGCGCGCACCGGATCCTCGTTCGACGTCTCACGTCTCACGCCTCACGATCAGGAGCGTCTGGTCGTCGTACTGGGGCACGCCTTGCGCGAAGAGCTCAACCTGGCGGAAAAGGTCATCCGAGATGTCTCTCGCCGGCAGAGCGAGCCGGTCGACGAGCGCGTCTTCGAGCCGATCGAGTCCGAACTCCTCGTCGTCGGCGTTCGTCGCTTCGGTAAAACCGTCGGAATAGACGCAGAGCAGATCGCCGGGCAGAAAAGGCGCGGTTTCCTCTCGCCACGACCCGTGCGGCAGCAGGCCGACCGGAACTCCGGTCGCGTTCAGCCGCTCGATTCCTCCGAACCGACCGGCGAGCAGCGCCGGATTGTGTCCCGCGGAGACGTATCGCAGGAGACCGGCATCCGGCTCGAGGAGGCCGAAAAAGAGCGTCAGAAACTTGTGCGCGGCCGAGAATCGCTGCAGGTGATGGTCGATTCGGGAGACGAGGTCCACGATCGTGGCGGAGGCTTCGATCTGGAGGTGAACGGCGGCGTGGACGGTCGAAACGAGGAGGGCCGCCGGGATCCCCTTTCCGGAGACGTCGGCGACGAGGAAACCGAGCCTCCCTCCTGAGAGCGGGAAGAAGTCGAAATAATCTCCTCCGACCTGCCGCGTCGGGCGAGTCGCGCCCGCGAGCTCCAGGCCCGGAATCCGCGGAAGCTCCCGCGGAAGGATTTCTCGCTGGATCGCCGCGGCGAGCTCGAGCTCCCGCTCGATTCGCTCCTTCTCGATCGCCTCGCGGTGCAGGCGCGTCGTCTCGATGGCCGCGGCGGCCTGGTTCGCGAAGAGCGAGAGGAGCCGCGCGTCGCCCGGCGTGAAATCGAGCACGCGCGCGTCGCGCGATTCCTTGTCGGCGACCGCGAGCACTCCGAGACGCCGACCCGGCACAGCGATCGACACCGCGAGACACTTCTCGCAATCCGAGAGCCGGACCCCAGCCGTCGGAACGTTCGCGGCGTCGTTGTTGATCAGGGCACTTCCGCCCGGTAACTCCCAGGAGCGCACGGCGTCGGCCGGCAGAAGGTCGGTGCCGACGCTTCGCACGAGCGGCGGGGCGCCTCGCTCGCCGAACAGGACGAGCGTTCCCTTGCGTGCGTCCGTCAGCGAGATCGAACGGTAGAGAACTTCGTCGGCCAGAGCGGAGACGTCGAGCTGTCCGGAGAGCGACAGCCCGAGATCGTAGAGCGACTCGAGCTCCAGAAGACGCGCCTTGACCTCGAACTCCGCGTCTTTGACGAGCCGCGACAGCCGGCTCGCGCCCAGAACGGCGCCGAACATCAGGCCGAGAGACGCTGCGAGCTCGGCGGGCTCATCGTGTTCGAGTCCGTCGAGGGCGAGGCAGCCGTGGATCTCACCCTCCGCCTCGAGGGGCACCCACAGCCTGCCGTCATGGAGCTCACCCGTCTCCGGAAAGGGGCTCGGCGGTTCCCAGGAGACCGCCTCGCCTGCAGAATCGAAGGCGAGGAGCCAGCGGTCCCGTTCACGGAGGAAAACAGCGGCGCGGCGGGCCCCGGCGAGGTTCTGTGCGGCCTCGGCGATCCGTGCTGGAAGGGGCGTTTCCGTCTCGCGCCGGAGAGCGGCGAGCGCACGGGTGAGCTCGTCGGTTCTCGGGGTGGTTCGTAGCGCCGAATCGGTCACGTCGCGGATCTGTGCAACGGGCTACTTGGGACCTGGGACTTGGGACTGGGAACCTGCCCCGACCGCCCGGAGAGCCTCCTCCTCGGTCGGGTAGATCGCCGCGTACTGGGCGAGGCCCATGATGCGGAAAGTCTTGTCGATCGTCGGCGTGAGTCCGCAGAACGCGAGCACCGCCTTTCGCTCCATGACCTTCTCGAGCACCTCGATCAGGATCGAGATGCCGATCGAGTTGACGATCCGGGTCTTCTCGAGGTTCATCACGAGCGCTCGCGCTCCGCGGTCGAGCTCGCTGTAAGCCTCGCGCGCGATCTCCTCGCCCCCCTGATTGTTGATGTAGCCG
>DASXTN010000286.1:0-4005 GCA_036505435.1 Thermoanaerobaculia bacterium
TCCTCTTTCTGGGGGGCGCGAGCCGTAGGCTGGAAGAACCGACTTCGATCCGGAGGTCCCTGGCGAAGGCCTGAGCTCAGGCGGGGACGACCCGCGTTGCTTCCGTCACCGCCTGGTCTGCGGTCGAGACGAACCGAATCGACCCGGCAAGCGCCGAAGCGCCGGGACCGACCGCCTCAGAGACCGCGAGGGCTACGGTTCGGCGCCAGAAGAGTCCCAGAAAAACGAGTGGCCGCGAAGGAACGTGCCCTTTCGTGATCGACTCCGCCATCCACGCGATCTCGAGCATCGTTCCGAGGCCGCGCGGCAGAAAGATCGCCGCTCCTGATTCGTCGCGTAGACGGCGGAGCCTTCCGGCCAGGTCCGCCTCGCGGACGACTTCCGAGATCCAACGATTCGGTTCCCCGCTTCCCAGCAGAACGCCGAGGCTCGTGCCTCCCGCCTCGGCCGCTCCCCGGCACACGGCCTCCATGACCCCGCCATAGCCGCCGCAGACGACGCGTCCCCCGCGACGAGCGATCTCGCGGCCGATGAGAAGCGCGTGCTGGTAATCGGGGCTGTCTTCGGCAGCCTGGCTGGAGCCGAGAACCGCGATCGAGAGCACGCGTTCAGCGGCTCAATCGAGATCGATGTCGCGGATGGGTTTGGACGTGTCCGTCTTCGCCTTCTCGAAGAGCTCGTCGAACTTTCGATTCAGGACGTCGCGCTTCGATTTTTCTGCCTCGACGGAGGCGGCAAACTTCTTCTCGCGCTCGACGTCGTGGCTCTTCAAACCCGCGATCGCGTCGTCGACCGACTCGAACTTCCGGACGACCTTGGGTGCTTCGTGCGCGATGATCGCCTTCAAGTCCGGATCGACTTTGAGCTTCGCACCGCAGCAGGGGCAGAGGAGCTCGAAATCCACGAGGAAATCTTACTCCTCGTTACCAGCCCTTGCGGCGCCGCCCCTCCCGCCGCTCACGACGATCGGGCCGGCCGGGAGAGCGAACCGGCGCGAAAATCCGCTCCAGCCGCCGGGCCTCGATCTCTTCCGGCGACGGCGGCGGCGTGACGTCCTCGTAGAGCTCGCGGGCCTGCGCCTTCGGAATTGAGCGGTCCGCGATAGCCCGTACGACGAGTTCTCGCTTCCTTCCCGATCCGGTGGTGACCTCGATGCGGTCACCGGGACGGATCGAACGGTGCGGCTTCGCGCGCGAGCCGTTGACGTCCACCTTTCCTCCTTCGCAGGATGCCTTCGCCTGCGACCGGGTCGGATAGACGCACGCGACATCGAGCCACACGTCCAGGCGGACGGATTCCGGCGGAGCCATACCGGACTCGGTCATCGGGGAAAGGAAAATCGAGTTACGAGGCGCGTTCTTCGGTCACGCTGAAGTCGCCGTTCTCCTCGCCGTCGTCCGAGGAGATCGTGGGCACCGCACGGGAGGCGAGCCACTCGACGAACGTCCGCTCCGGTGCAGGCGGTTCGGCAGCCGGCCGGCCGATGAAATATCCCTGCGCGCCGACGATGCCGGAAGCAGCGCACACGTCGAGGTCCGCTTCACTCTCCACGCCCTCCGCGAGGAGCGCGAAGGAGAACTGCCGCGCGAGCCGGCCGAAGAACTTTAAGATCGGCCGACGACGGGCGTCGCGCGCGATCCCGCGGGTGATTTCACAATCGATCTTCACCCATTCCGGCCGGAACGCTTCGCAAAACTGGATCGTCCGGTAGGGAGACGTCACGTCGTCGAGAGCAACGGCGGCGCCGCGCGCACGCGCCTGTCCGACGCCGCGCGCCAGACCGTCGATTCCCTGCACCTTCTCGACCTCGACGAGATCGAGAACCACGCGCGACGAGGAGAAGCCGCACTCGTCGATCGCTCGCCACAGTGGGTCGAGCCCGTCCGGCTCTTCCGCGAGGCGCTGCGGGTCGACGTTCAAGAACAGTCGGGAGTCGGAAGGGAGCCGCGCCGCCGATTCGAGGACGCAGAGCCAGGAGAGCATTTCGAAAGGCCGCTCGAGGTGAAGCGCGCGGGCGGCGGGAAACATCTCTGCCGACGGACGGCTCGCCGAGTCCGAGCGCGCGCGCAGCAGACCTTCGTAGCCGATCTCTTCCCCGTTCGCGAGGTCGGCGATCAACTGGAACTTCGTGAAGAAGTCCCCGCCGCGGAGGAGGTCGGCGAGCCAGAGCGCACGGACCTCGTTCTTGGCGCAGGAGAGCGGCGCAAGGTTCGAAATCGCATCCCACTTCGTCTGACGTGGATCCTCGGGGGCAACGCGCACCTGATCCGCCAGAGCGCCGAGATGGTCCTGCATTCGATCGAGGAACTCTTCCGGATCGCCCTCGAGAAGCAGGCGGCGCGCGCGACCGTAGACCTGCGCCCGCGCCCACCGTCGACCGAATGCGAGAGCCACCGCGCGTTCCGCCTCCGCGCTATTCGGCCGGACGAAGAGAGCACGCGCGTACCGCCAGCGATCCAGCCGGCCGAGGGCCCGACCGTCCAGAACGTGTTCGGTTTGCTTCAACGTGACTTGATTTTAGCTCCTCCGGCTCGGTTGGGTGTCCTTTTTTTTGGCGGGCTCGCCGCGGATAGAATCCCGTGGCCCGATTCAGGGACATGGACAAGGGGGGTCACCTTTGGAAGAGAACATCGACAAGAGAGCGGTCGTCGACGTCCTGAACCGCATCCTCGAGACCGAGCTCGCCGGGGTAGTGCGATACACGCACTACTCGTTCATGGTCTACGGCTACAACCGGATTCCGATCGTCGCCTGGCTACGCGCCCAGGCGACCGAATCCATCGGGCACGCCCAGCAGGCAGGGGAGATGATCACACTCCTGGGCGAGCATCCCTCGCTTTCGATCGGCAAGCTCTTAGAGACCCACCGCCACGACATCGGGGACATTCTCCGGGAGGCGCTCGAAAACGAGCGCGTCGGTCTCGCGCTCTACCAGAGGCTGCTCGAGCTCGTGGCGGGCCGCGACATCATGCTCGAGGAGTACGCGCGCCAGCTCATCACCGAGGAGTCGACGCACTTGGCCGAGGTGGACAAGATGCTTCGCCGGCCGGGCGAGGTCGGGGCGTTCGCCCCGCCTTCGGAAGGCACTCGAGGCGAGCGGGTCTAGAGTCTCGGTTCTTCGTTTCGTCTCCCGTCGGACGGGGTCGATCCCGGGCCGGGTCCCCGGCGTTTCCGCTTGACATCTCGCCAAACTTTGAAACACTTCGCGGCCACGGCACGCGAATGCGGCGAAAGCCGGAGGCCAGACTCGAGAGTACGGTCGATCGCTTCGAACGATCCCGACCCGCGCCTCGCCATGGCGCCGGGACCGTACACCCCCCGCAAAGACTTCCCCTCCGAGAGTCGAGCTCCGTGAACCGGACCGAGCCTCCGGCGAACCTCGAGTCATTCACAGGTCTTCGAGCCGCGCGACTTATGATTTCTGAGTCGCTCCCGGAAAGCCGAGACCCCGCCGGCGCGGGGCAAGAGGAATAGATTCAAGGAGGTGACCATGTCGAAGAAACGTGCTCGCGGCCTAACACGCAGACAGTTCGCCAAGCTGACCGCCGCCGGCGCTCTCGCCGTCGGTGGCCCCGCCTTTCTCTTTCCCGACCGGGCTCGAGCGGCCGGCAAGACTCTGAAGATCATCCAGTGGAGCCACTTCGTACCCGGGTACGACAAATGGTTCGATGGGGTCTACACGAAGGAATGGGGGGCAAAGAACGATACGGAGGTTATCGTCGATCACATCGCGATCGGTGAGATCAATGCCCGGGCCGCGGCGGAGGCGGCCGCCAAGAAAGGGCACGACCTCTTCATGTTCCTCTCCCCGCCGGCGGCCTATGAAAAGCAGGTCATCGACCACGGCGAGATCTACCAGGAGGTCCAGAAGAAGCACGGCAAGGTGATCCCGCTCGGGGAGAAATCCACTTACAACCCGAAGACGAAGAAGTTTTTCGCCTTCACCGATTCATACGTGCCCGATCCGGGGAACTATCGCAAGGACCTGTGGGAGCAGGTCGGGTT
>DASXTN010000287.1:0-1759 GCA_036505435.1 Thermoanaerobaculia bacterium
CGTCGCGATCGATCAGATGGTGAAGCGCACGCCGCTTCTCGCCTCCCGGATGCCGAGCTTCCTCGGAGCGGTTCAGACCGTCCTCGAGAGGCTCGAGCGCGATCCGGTCCGGGTCGAGGTGGGCGATTCCCGGACCGGCGACCGGAGAACGGTCACCGTCGGTAAATTCGACCTCCAGTGCTTCACCCGAAACCGGCTCGCCTCGCGCGAGCAGATCTCGCAGCTACCCGGTCTCTATCTCGCGATGCTCGGTGGAGATTTCCAGGAGCTCGCCTCGAGCTCGCTTTCGGGCCGCCGGAGTGCCTCGCCGCCAGCGGTGGACTTCACGATGCGCTGCGCCTCGGGAGCGTCGGCGGCCCGACGCGAGAAAATCCATTCACAGTCCGACTCGGCTCTGCTCGGAAACGCGGCCGATTTCCCGATTCCGGAAGTCTGCGATGCGTGGGGGATTCCCGATCTCGGTCCGGAGTTCCGCGCCCCAATCTCCTCGAGCATGCCGGTGCTTTTCATCAGCGGCACGCTCGACGCGCACACGCCGCCCGCGAACGCACTTGAAGTGCTCACCGGATTTCCGAATGGCCGGCACATCCTCGTCGAGGGAGGGGCGCACTGCCTGCTGGGCTTCAGTCTGCCGAAGGGTCGGAAGATCGCGGCGAAGTTCCTGAAGGGCGAATCGGTCTCGACGGCGCGGCTTTCGAGCCCCGAGTTCAGCTTCCGAGTTCCGGGGCTCGCGCGCGAAGCGGCCATCGCCGCGGAGTTCGACCGCTCACTCAGGGCGCCGCCCGGCTACATTTCCCTGCCGCACTAGACTCCGCCGAGTGAGGATGCCGCGCGGATCCGCCGCGCCCGTCGAGCGGGTTCCTCGCGCGGCCGCCTAAAGGATCGTGCGCCCCGGCTCCTCCCGCGGCGATGCGGGAGTGGCTTCGAGCTCCGACGCGGAGCCGTAAACGCCGGCGCACCACTGCCGATAGGCCGGGTGCCGCCCCCGCACGACGCGGAAGTAAAGCTCGCGCAGCGCCGAAGCGATCGGGCCGATTCGGCCGTTCCCGACAGGTCGGTGATCGACGCGGGTGATTGCAACGACCTGGACTCCCGTGCCGACGAAGAATGCCTCGTCCGCGACGTAGACCTCGCTCCGGTCGATGGACCGCTCGACCACGGTCACGCCGAGCTCCTTGTCGACAAGCTCGATGACCGTCCGCCGGGTGATGCCCTCGAGAATGTTGTCGGTGATCGGCGGCGTCACGACGACTCCGTTGCGAACGAGCATGAAGTTCGCGGCGGATCCCTCCGAGATATGACCGTCCGGTGAGAGCACGATCGCCTCGTCGAACCCGGCGCGCATCGCCTCTGACTTCGCGAGAGCGGAATTGACGTAGGAGCCGACGATTTTTCCGCGGGCGGGAATCGCGTTGTCGTCGACCCGTCTCCACGAAGAGACGGTGGCGTGCGCGCCCTCCTCCT
The DNA here is from genome assembly GCA_036505435.1 of Thermoanaerobaculia bacterium. Classification (GTDB taxonomy): domain Bacteria; phylum Acidobacteriota; class Thermoanaerobaculia; order UBA5066; family Gp7-AA6; genus Gp7-AA6. The sequence continues at coordinate 1,465 of DASXTN010000287.1, forward strand.
TGTCGATGTATCGGCCGTAGGGGATCGAGACGATCGAGACCTCCGGGGTCAGATCGTGCAAACGAACACCGACAGTCTCGTCAGCGTAGAACGCGAGCGAGCGGATGTAGCAGTCTTCCCGATGACCCTCGGTCCGGACGAGCTCGAGCAACGCCGCTGTGAGCTCATGCGCGCTCCACTCGAGCTCCATTCCGAGCATCTTCGCGGACTCGAGAAAGCGCCGGTAATGGTCCTCCGGCCGAAAGATGAAGAGATCCTTCTCTTCCTCGTTCCAATAGCCTCGGATTCCGCTGAA
>DASXTN010000288.1:0-1573 GCA_036505435.1 Thermoanaerobaculia bacterium
TGCGGCAACTACGTGCGCCCCTTCGTCGAGATGGACGGGATCATCCGGTGCGAGCGCTGCGCGAAGAAGAACGAGAGCGCCGACGATCGCGAGAAAGAAGACCTCGACTCGATCGAGTGCTACGGATTGATCGTCTAGCCGGGCTTCTCGAACGCTTTCGGTTGCTCCTCTGAGAACTGAGAGCTGATAGCTTCCTCTCCCGGTGAGATCCGACCACCGGGCCATCCTTCTCCGCCGCCGCGCCTTCTCCCCCGGGTTCTTTTCCGTCACGTTCCAGGCTCCTGCTCTCGCCCGGGAGGTTCTGGCCGGGCAGTTCGTGATGCTGGAGGTGGCGGGACGTCTCCGCCCCTACCTGCGCCGTGCGTACTCGGTCGCGGACGCCGATCCCGCCTCGGGGGAGGTCGAATTCCTCGTACGGACGATCGGGCCCGGCACCGCCGCTCTGGAGGACCTCGCCGAAGGCTCGGCGGCCTCGCTGCTCGGTCCGCTCGGCAACGGATTCTCGCTCTCGGGGCTCGACGGGAACGGGCGCGTTGCCGTCGTTGCTGGAGGAATCGGCGCCGCGCCGTTTCCACTGCTCTTTCGTGGGCTCAAAGAGGCGGGGATCTCGGGAGATCTCCTTCTCGGCGGCCGCAACGCGCGCGAGCTCGACTTTCGCGCGCGGTTCGACGGCGTCGTGACCGGTGACACCGTTCTCGCGACCGACGACGGCTCGCTCGGAGAAAGGGGCTTGGTCACCGAGGCGTTCGCCCGTCGCGCGACGGCGTCCTCTCCGCGTTATGCCCGGGTCTACGCCTGCGGCCCGATGCCCATGTTCGTGTCGCTCGCGCGGATCGTCGAGCAGGCGAAGATCGCCGCCGAATTCTCGACGGAAGCGGCGATGGGCTGTGGCTTCGGGGCATGCCTGGGGTGTGTGATCCCCGGCCGAGGGAAGCCGTTCATCATTTCGTGCGTCGAGGGGCCGATTCTTTCCCCGGATAAGATCGACTGGAAAAGGATTTGAAAGTCTCAAGTCCCGAGTCCCGGGCCCCGAGTAGCCTCGCGACCCGGTTGGGTCCTTTGGAACTGAGAAACCCGATCGTCACGGCGTCGGGGACGTTCGGATACGGGCTCGAGTTCACCGACTTCGTGGATCTGTCGAAGATCGGGGGAATCTGCACCAAGGGACTCTCGCTGGAGCCGCACGCTGGTAACCTCCCGCCCCGCATTTGCGAGACGCCGGCCGGGATGTTGAACGCAATCGGGCTGCAAAACATCGGCGTCCAGGTCTTTCTCCGCGAGAAGCTGCCGCGCCTCTCGGAGCTCGGCGCCACCGTCATCGCGAACGTTTGGGGGGACACCGAAGAGGACTATGTGGCGGTGGTCGGCGCGCTCGAGGAAGCGGACGGCTTGGCCGCGGTCGAGCTCAACATCTCATGCCCCAACGTCGAGAAGGGGGGGATGCTCTTCGGCAACTCGCCGACAGCGACCGCCTCGCTCGTGGCCCGAGTGCGCGCCGCGACCCGTCGAACGCTCATCGTCAAGCTTTCGCCCAACGCTCCGGATCTCGTCGAATCCGCTCGCGCCGCGCGCG
>DASXTN010000289.1:0-3988 GCA_036505435.1 Thermoanaerobaculia bacterium
GGCTTCGCGCGCGCGGTAACGGCGCCGGTCTCGGTGGACCTCGAGCGCGACCGCTACGAGGTCGAGTTCACGGGCGTTGTGATCGTCGGCGGACGCGCGACCGAGCCGGTCGCGGGAGCCCGCGTATCCGGCCGAATCTCCGAGCTGCTCCATCGCATCTCCGCCATGGCGACCGATCGACAGTTTTTTCCGATGCCCTATCCGGTCGGCGCCCCGACCGTTCTCGTCGAGAAGGTGAACTTCGAATGATCCGTTTACCGTCTCACGGGAAGGCCGTCGGCGTCGGCGGGGGCGGCGGCGGCGCGCCGGCCGGAAGAAGTGGCGGTGTTCCGGGCGGAAGCCCCTGTTGCGGCCTCGTCTGACCCGGCTGCAGGGGCATCGGGACTGGGGCCGCGGGTTGGGAAGGAGGCCGGACGGTCGAGTCGACGGGTTCGGGGGCCGGAAGATCCTCGATGTCCGAGGATGACAGCGGCCGGTCGACGGGTGCCGTGCGGAAACGTCGCTCGTCCGCCCACACCCGATCGGCGGCCATCGCCGCGGACGCGAGATCGCGCGGATAGTTGGCGATTGAAACGCGCCCGAGAAGGCGCGTGTCCACGATGAGCGGGTTGAAGCGCGCATCGCGCATCTGCGGATCGAGCCGAAGCGCCTTGGCGTACTCCTGGACGGCGAGGCGGTTCCACCCGCGCTGCTCGTACAGTCGGCCGAGCCGGAAATGGGACTGAGGAAAGCCCGGCTTGCGCGAAATCGACTTGCGGTAGGACGTCATCGCCCGCGATGGCTTCCCGGCGGTTTCCCAGAGGAGTCCCAGGTTGTACGCGGCCAGGAAATGATTCTGGTCGAGCTCCATTGCCTTCTCGTACTGCAAGTAGGCGTCTTCGACGAAGCGGCGCTCCGCGAGGAGGTTTCCAAAATCGTTGCGTAGATCGGCCGAGTCGGGCTGCGCCTCCACCCGGCGCTCCTGCTCGACGATCCGATCATCGAGCGCGTTACCGGCAACGAGGTACTTCCGGTAGAAGGGCTCCGTCGACTTCTCTCGTTTTGCGTGGATGAGACCGCAGCCGACCGCGGCGGCAGCCACCACGACGATCACAACTGAAACTCTCTTCATTCGCGATCCTCCGGGCTTCTACTTGGGACCTGGGCCTTTGGACTTGGGACTCATATGCGGCTTCGCGACGAGCTTGACCCGGCCGTCTCGCTCGGCGACGTCGAAATCGACCTCCCTGGCGCCGAGGCGCTGTTTCAGCTTCTCCCGCTCGTCCGCGAGCCGCGCGAGAAACGGCTCGAGCCCGTAGTCGGCGACTTCCTCACCGCGAGCCCGCTTGGCCGCGATGTAGCGCTCGAAGAGCTCGCGGTCGCGCGAGGCTGGGGGTCCGCCGGACCCCCGATGCGCTTCTACGGAGCCGGCCGTCCTCGCGTTGGGTCGGAGATTCGGTGGCGCCCCCCTTTCTCCCGACTCGCGCCGCGGTGGGGGCTCTGGCGATGCGGCCGAGACGAAACCCCCGTGGATTCCGGGCCGGCGTCCCGCCTCCTTCTCCGCCTGCAGCCGCTCCCAGCGCTCACAGAGGCTGTAGAAGCGTCCCTGCAGGCTCGAGAGTTGATAGCGGTCGGCGGCAGATTCGGACGGAGAAGACGTGAGCCGGCGGAACATTTCCTCGACGTGGCGGCGACTTTCGATCGGTGGCTTCGTGACCGAGCCGTAGAGAAAGGCGTCGTACTCAGCGGAGAGCCGCCGGATCGCTTCCGTGAGAACGCGGAGCTCGCGGTCCCACGCGGAGTTAACCATGGCCGGTTTTGCGTTCCATCTGACCTGCGACCTGCAATCCGCAACCTGCAACCGCCCATAATAGCCCGCCATGGCCGTAGCCCATCCGCCGTCCATGGACTCGCTCCTCGCGCGGCCGGAAGCGGCCGAGCCGCTCGGCCTCTACGGCCGTGAGGCAGTGAAGGAGGAGCTGCGGCGAGCAATCGCGGCAGGCGGGACAGACCCGGATGCGCTCCTCAGGCTCGCGCGCGAGGCGCTCTCTCGTCGGTTCGCGCCGACCCTCGTTCGCGCCGTCAATGCGACGGGCGTGCTTCTGCACACCAATCTCGGACGGGCGCCGATCCCGGAGCCCGCCCGAGAGGCGATCGCGCGGGTCATGTCGGGCTACTCGACGCTCGAGTACGAGTCCGGGAGCGGCCAGCGGGGACGACGGCAGGACCACGTTCGCCGCGCCGCGCGGGAGCTGTTCGGCTCGGAAGACGCGCTGGCAGTCAACAACAACGCCTCCGCGGTCTTTCTCGCTCTTACCGCGCTCGCCCGGGGTCGGGCGGTTCTCGTCTCTCGCGGGGAACTCGTCGCGATCGGCGGCAGCTTCAAGATCCCCGAGATCCTGGAAGCGTCGGGAGCGGTCCTCCGCGAGGTCGGGACCACGAACCGGACGACGGCCGACGATTACCGGCGCGCCCTCTCGCCCGACGTCGCCGTGCTCCTGACCGTGCATCCCTCAAATTACGAGATCCGCGGCTACACGAGCACGCCCTCGCCCGCCGAGATCGCATCTCTCGCTCGGGAGGCAGGAATCCCGTGGTTGCACGACCAGGGAACGGGATGCGTCGTTCCGCTCGACGAGTTCGGAATCGCGGGAGAGACGACAGTCTCGGACTGCCTCGCCGCCGGAGCGGACCTCGTCACGTTTTCCGGCGACAAGCTGTTCTCCGGGCCTCAGGCGGGCCTCGCGGTCGGGCGCGCGGCGCTCGTCGGCCGTCTCGCCCAGCATCCGGTCGCCCGAGTCGTGCGCCTCGACAAGGTCACGCTCGCCGCCCTCGCGGCGACGCTCGCCGCCTGGAAGACCGAGCGCTGGCGGAACTTCCCGATCTATCGCGCCGCGGCCGCCGCGATCGAGGCGCTCGAGAGCCGTGGGGAGAGGATCCGGGAGGCGAGCAGAGACGGAGACGGCGCCCTCGCGCTCGAGGTGGTTCCCTCGTTCGCCGTTTTCGGGGGTGGGACGAGCCCGGAGCGACGCTTCGCTTCTCGCGCGCTGGCCGTCACGCGGTCGGACATCTCGCCGGACGATCTTGCGGCGCGGTTGCGCGCTGGCTCGCCGCCAGTGGTCGGGAGGGTGGAGGAAGGCAAGGTGCTGCTCGACCTGCGCTCGATTCTTCCGGAAGAGGACGCGGTCGTGGAAAGAGCGCTGAGAGAGGTGAGCAGGCAGCGGTGAGCTGCTCACTCGTCCAGGGAATGCTCTTTCAGTTTCGTCTCGAATCTCCGCGGTGAGAGGCCCAATTCCGAGGCCGCGGCGGTCCGGTCTCCCTTGGCCCTCTCGAGGGCGCGAGCGAGCCACAGCCGCTCGGCGGCTCGGGCGCCGCGCTCCCGCACTTCGTCCATGGTTTCGCCGCGGCGCTCCCGCAGCGTTTCCGGCATCTCGGGCGCCAGGCGCAAACAGTGTTCCTCGATCACCCCGCCGTCGGCGAGGATGATCGCGCGCTCCAGGCAGTTCTTGAGCTCCCGCACGTTACCCGGCCATTCGTAGGCGTGCAGTCGCTCGCGCGCGGAAGGCGCGATCCGGATGTCCTTCTTGCCGAGCTCCTGCGGCAAGTGTCCGAGAAACCAATCGACCAGCGGATCGACATCCTCCGGACGCTCGCGCAGAGGGGGGAGCCAGATCGGGAACACCCGCACGCGGTAGTAGAGGTCTTCGCGAAAGAGGCCCTGCGCGACCATCTTGTCGAGGGGGCGATTCGACGCCGTGATGATGCGCACGTCCACCTGGATCGGAATCGTTCCGCCGACCCGATGAAACGACCTCTCCTGGAGGACGCGGAGGAGCTTGCCCTGCATGGTCGGCGAGAGCTCCGCGATCTCGTCCAAGAAGATCGTTCCGCCGTCCGAGAGCTCGAACTTCCCCAGACGACGCGCCATCGCGCCCGTGAAGGCGCCCCGCTCGTGTCCGAAGAGCTCGCTCTCGAGCAGTGTCTCCGGGATCGCCGCGCAATTGATCGC
>DASXTN010000290.1:0-1513 GCA_036505435.1 Thermoanaerobaculia bacterium
CGCGATTGCCTGAGCAGCGTTCCCGGCGCTCATGGTCACGATCCCGCGGTCCCGCTGCTCTTTCGAGAGCCGGCTGACCGCATAGACGGCACCCCGCGGCTTGAACGAGCCGGTCCGCTGGAAGCTCTCCGCTTTCAGATATGCGCTCGCGCCGATGCGCTCCGCGAGCGCGCGGCTCGAGAAGAGCGGCGTGCGATGAAGGAGCGGCGAGACGATCTCTTGCGCGCGCTCGACGTCGGCGAACGTGACGGTCACGCGCACATAATGACTCTCGATTGACGCGGAGCCTCTGCCCGTTGACACGTCGTTGACGGGTAGACGTAGAGAGTGGATCCGATGAGCGAAAGGCACGCAGCCGCGATCGAAACCCGTTCGCTGACCAAGGACTACGGGCTGGGTCGCGGCATTTTCGATCTCGAGCTCGCCGTCTGGACCGGAGAGGTCTTCGGCTTCCTCGGCCCGAACGGCGCCGGGAAGACCACGACGATCAAGCTCCTGATGGGGATGCTACGCGCGACCCGTGGCGGGGCGACGATCTTCGGGCTGGACGCCGATCGCGATTCGGTGGCGGTCAAGAAGAAGGTCGGTTACGTCCCTGGCGAGCTCCCCCAGTTCGGTGGCTGGCGTGGTTCTGAGATCGTGAGCTACGTCATCGGTCTTCGGGGCGACGTCGACGAAAGACACGTCAGCGAGCTTGCGACGCGCCTCTCGCTCGATCTCGGCCGGAAGTACCGGGAGTACTCGCACGGAAACAAACAGAAGCTCGCGCTCGTCCTCGCATTCATGCACCGACCGGCGCTCCTCGTTCTCGACGAGCCGACAAGTGGGCTCGATCCACTGCACCAGCAGGTTTTCTACGGGCTGGTGCGAGAAGCACGCGCCGCGGGAGCCACCGTGTTCATGTCATCGCACGTTCTGAGCGAGGTCGAGCACGTCTGTGACCGAGTCGGAATCGTGCGGTCGGGAAAGCTCGTGACCGTCGCGCCTCTTGCTGAGCTGGCAGGGATCCGAGCACATCGCGTGGAGATCGAGTTTGCCAGCGATCCCCCGGGCGACCGGCTGCGAGGCGTGCCCGGGCTCGAGCAGCTCGAGCTCAAGGGGCATCGCGCTTCCGGGATGCTCCGCGGAAGCTTCGACCCGCTGATACGGGCGATCGACGGCGACCGGGTCATATCGCTCGTGAGCCGCGAACCGACGCTCGAGGAGATCTTCCTGACGTACTACGAGGAGCCCGCGAAGCGGTGACCCTCTTCAGGCTCGCCCTGCGCGTCGGCCGGGTCGGGGCGATCGGAGCCGGGGCGTTCGGGGTAGTCGTCGCGTTCGCCCAACCTCTCGCGTTCTCCCAGCTCGCCGGCGACACGCCCGTGGAGCGCGCGATCTTCGCTCAGCAGATGGAGCTCCTGGGGCGCTCGCTGACCTACATCCTTCCAGTGCCCGGTGATCTCGGCACGATGGCGGGGTGGGTGGAGTGGCGCGCGCTCGGCCCGCTGCCGCTCGTCCTGGCGTTCTGGGC
>DASXTN010000291.1:0-1926 GCA_036505435.1 Thermoanaerobaculia bacterium
GAGGAGTTCGGGAAAGAGTCCGTGCATCTACCGGAGTTTCGGATCGAGACGTGGCTCGGGCTCGTCTTCGTCAACCTGGACGACGGCGCGATCTCCCTCATCGAGTCACTCGAAGATCTTCCCGCGGAGCTCGACGCGCGCGGCATGTCCCATATGCGCCTAGCCGCGCGGAAGGACTGGGTGGTCGAGTGCAACTGGAAGGTCTACGTCGACAACTACCTCGAGGGGTACCACATCCCGATCGTGCATCCGGGTCTCATGAAGGAGCTCGACTACGCGCGATACGAGACCGAGACCCGGCGCTCCTACTCTCTTCAGAGGTCACCGATCAAGAAGCGGGACGACTCGAAGCTGCGGCGAGATCCCCGCTACGACGACGGTGATGCTCTGTACTACTGGATCTACCCGAACCTGATGCTGAACGTCTATCCCGACAACTATTCGACGAATTTGATCGTGCCGCTTTCCCTCGATCGCACGCTCACGATCTTCGAATGGTTCCTTCGCGATCCGGATCGGCCGGAGGTGCGGGACACGATCCGCCAGACGATCGAGTTCTCCGACGAGATCCAGAGAGAGGACATCGCGATCTGCGAAGCGGTGCAGAAGGGCCTCGGGTCGCAAACCTACGAGACCGGCCGCTTTTCCGTGAGGCGGGAGAGCGGCGTCCACCACTTCCACCGCCTCTACGCGGCGGACGTCGGCGGGGGGAGCTGATGGCGAAGGTCAAGCTGGCGGCTGCGTCCGAGGTGCCCGAAGGCGGTATGACGATGCGCGAGCACGACGGCCGGGCGGTCATGCTCGCGAAAGTCGACGGAAAGATCTACGCGATGAACGACACCTGCACGCACCGCGGCGCGCCCCTTCACATGGGCGAGCTCGGAAAAGCGGGCAGTCCCTACCTGCTCACATGCCCCTGGCACGCGGCGCACTTCGACATCTCGACCGGAAAGGTCTACCAGGACACGCCGTGGGCCACCGACACCGAGACCTACCCAGTCGAAGTGATCGGCGAGGACGTCTTCGTCGAGCTCTAAGGCTTCTGTCTCGCGACTCCGACTCCGCGAGCTCATCCTTTGTCGGCCTCCACCTCTCCTCGACTGTTCTCCGAAGTGGACGAGACGACGGTTCATCAGGTTCCCGATAGGTTCGCAACTCGTTGAGCGAACACGTCCTGCGGACCGCCCGCCGTCGAGACTCTCTGGCACCCGGTTTGCGTTTCCTCCTGCCGACGTCCGTGCCGTTGGGGCACGGAGAGGAGGAGCCATGAGTCGTACTTCGAAACTTCACCGGGCCGTCCTCGCGGTCTGTTTGGTCGCATTCGCCGCCTTCTCGGGCCGCGCCGCGATCGGCCAGACGCAGGTCAAATCCGGCTTCAACGTCTTTTCCGTCGATCAGGACGTGGAGATCGGCAAGCAGTCGGCCGCACAGGCCGAGCGCCAGCTTCCGATCCTCCGGGACTCCTCGATCGAGGGATACGTCAATCGCGTGGGACGGCGTCTCGCGGCCAATGCCCCGGGACCAAAGTTTCCGTATTCGTTCAAGGTCGTCAACGCCTCCGACATCAACGCGTTCGCGCTGCCGGGCGGACCGGTCTACGTGACGCGCGGAATCGTCGAGACAGTGAGAAACGAAGGCGAGCTCGCGGGCGTGATGGCCCATGAGATCTCGCACGTCGCCCTGCGGCACGGCACCAATCAAGCATCCAAGGCCTACCTCGCGCAGGCGGGGATCGGGCTCCTGGGCGGCATGATCGGGGGCGCCGGAGCGACCGGCCAGATCATCCAGGCGGTCGGCGGTTTCGGTCTGAACGCCCTGTTCTTGAAATTCAGCAGGACGGCCGAGTCGCAGGCCGACATCCTCGGTACGCAGATCATGGCGCGCGCCGGCTACGACCCGCTCGCAATGGCGTCCATGTTCTCGATG
>DASXTN010000292.1:0-2143 GCA_036505435.1 Thermoanaerobaculia bacterium
TGCGCGATACGAAGAGCGGACGAACGGCCCCGCGAAGACGTGCCGGAAACCGAGAGCCTCCCCCGCCGCGCGGTACTCTTCGAAGACGGCGGGCGGCACATATTCTTCGACCGGAAGGTTTTCGCGCGATGGTCTCAGGTATTGACCGATCGTGACGACGTCCACGGAAGCGTCGCGGAGTCGCCGGAGCAGGTCCAAGACTTCGTCCCGCGTCTCTCCGAGCCCGACCATCAAGCCCGATTTGGTGGTGAGGTCGGGCACGAGCACCTTTGCCGCGGCGAGCATCCCGAGCGAGCGGTCGAGTAGTGCACCGCGGCGGACTCGCGTGTAGAGGCGGGGAACCGTCTCGACGTTGTGGTTGAAGACCTCCGGCCGCTCTTCGACGACGATTCGAAGGGAATCGAAGCGGCCCCGGAAGTCGGGCACGAGCACCTCGACGCCGGGCGCCGGGTCGAGCCGACGCAGCGCGCGGATCGCCGCCACGAAGTGCGCCGCGCCTCCGTCGGGCAGGTCGTCGCGATCGACGGACGTCACGACGACGTAAGCGAGCCCCATCTCGCGCGCCGCCAGGGCGAGCCGCGCCGGCTCCAGCGGGTCGGGCGCCGTGGGCCGGCCCGTGGCGATGTCGCAGAAGCCGCACGCACGGGTGCAAACGTCCCCGAGGAGCAGGAACGTCGCCGTACCGCGCGAGAAGCACTCGCCGCGGTTCGGACACCGCGCTTCCTCACAGACCGTCGAGAGCGCGTACGAGCGCGCCAGCGACTTGATCGCGTGGAGCTCGGAGAGCTTGAGCCTCTTTTCCCGGATCCAGTCGGGGGCACGCGACGGAAGAGCCGCGCCGACGAGCGAGGTCGATCGAGTCACTGTCCCGGCGAGACGATCCACGCGTCGCGATGCCCTTGCGCGGTGAGACGCCGACCGGCTTGCTCGGCTTCCTCGCGCGTGGCGTAGGGACCGACGCGCACGCGGTAAACGCTTCCCTTCGGCCCCGAGCCGGGCTCCACCCGCGACGGGAACCCCTTTCGTGCCAGGCGGGCGGCCTCCGCGTCCGCTTCGGCCCGCGACGATACCGAGAGCACCTGCACGCGAAATGCGCCCGAAGGGGCGACGGGCCGCGGAGTCGGGACGGCACGGGCAGGCGCTCTCGCGGGCGGCGCGGCCCGAGCACCCGCTTCGCCGTCCTCGAAGACCTGCACCTTGGATGGAGCACCCACTGCCGGCCCGCCGGCCGAGGCCACCCCGGTCACGGGAGGCGGAAACGTCAGGTCCTCGACCGCGCCGCCTCCCGCCACGACGCCGGCGGGCGACGTCGGTGACGGGGTCTCCGCGGCGCTCGACGTCGCCGACGGGGTGCCGGCGGCCTGCGGCTCGCGCCCGGACAGGCCAGTCCTCAAGCCGAAGAAGTACGCGAGTCCGAGCGCCGCGAGCAGCCCGACGAAGAGCGAGAGCCCCTGTCTCGCGGTGAATGAGACCTGGTAATGCGTCGGCGGTTGCGCCACCCCGCTAGCCTACGCGCCGATCCCGCCCGGTCAACCGTTTTCTACTTCGACAGGAAAGTCTTCATGAGCTCGATCGGAAGCGGGAAGACGATCGTCGAGTTCTTCTCGTTCGCGATCTCCGTCAGCGTCTGCAGATATCGCAGCTGGAGCGTCGCTGGCTCTTCTCCGATGATCTTCGCCGCCTCCGACAGCTTCCGGGCAGCTTCGAACTCTCCCGAAGCGTGGATGATCTTCGCGCGCTTCTCCCGCTCGGCCTCCGCCTGCTTCGCCATCGCTCGTTGCATTTCGGGAGGCAGGTCGACCTGTTTGACCTCGACGAGCGAGACCTTGATTCCCCACGGTTCGGTGTGCTCATCGATCACCCGCTGCAGGGCCACGTTCAACTTCTCGCGCTCCGAGAGGAGCTCGTCGAGCACCGCCTGACCGAGCACGCTCCGCAGCGTCGTCTGCGCGAGCTGTGAGGTCGCGTAGAGATAGTTCTCGACTTGCACGACAGCCTTGTCGGGCTCGACGACCCGGAAGTAGACGACTGCGTTCACCTTCACGGAGACGTTGTCCCGCGTGATGATGTCCTGGGGCGGCACCTCGTGAACGACCGTACGGAGCGAGATCCGGACCATCCGCTCGAACGGCCAGAAGATGAG
>DASXTN010000293.1:0-4362 GCA_036505435.1 Thermoanaerobaculia bacterium
GGAATGTTGAGGGCGACGATCGTTCTGCCGGTTCCCCGAATCGCAGCCATGAGCTGCGTGTACTTGGCTTCGAACACTGCCACCGGCGTCAGCGTGACCCCCTCGATCGCGACGGCGGAGAGTTCCGCGCCGAGTATGTCGCCCGGCCCTGCCCAGACCGTGATGAGGTCAGGATTTAGAAGGTTGGCCTCGTCCACGGCGCTTTGGTTCACGAACGGACCTCCTGGAAAGTTGCGGAGGATCACCGTGGCAGAGAGGCTCGCCGTGCCCCCGGTGGGACTGGAGACCCTCAAGTCCACCAGGTCAGCCGCGTTCGCTCCCGGAATCCCAAGGTTGTCGTAGGGTCGCGGCAGGCTCAGGTTTCTAGGAGTTCCCGTCTGCGAGACGGCTCCGACGGTGATCGTGCCGCCCGCGACGACGGTACCCAGACACGCCGGCCCGGTCAGCGGGCTCGATAGAGCCTTCTCGGAAAGCAGCGGCTGTTGGAAGTCGGAGATTCCGAGCTGGTCGGCGACGAGCTTCGGATAAGAGCGGTTCTGGTGACGTTCGACCAGGCAGACTCCCTCCACGGCGGCCGTCAGGCTGTCCCCCAACGCGACGTATTTGTGGAATGTCGTCTGACCGACGAGCGGCGGCGCGAGAAGCGCGCCCAGCGCGAGCGAAGCTGCTGTGCAGCGAAACAGCATCCTCTTCATGGTCACTCTCCTTGGATAATCCGGATCAGAAGGACAGGCGGAAGCTCAACGCCACGAGGTTCGCCGCTTCCGAATAGCGTCCGGAGAAATTGTCCGTCGTCACCTCGCCACGCGTGTCCCGCTGATCGAAATCGATGTAGATGTCCGAGATGTCCACTCCCCACCGTTCCGTGCTGTAGCCGATGCCGAGCGTGTACGCATTGCGGTCGGCGTCGGCGAGAATCGGGCCGACGTCGAAAAGCGGTTGGGGGCTCTCGTCGTAGTAAAAGCCGGCCCGCACGGCAAAGCTCCCGAACCTCTTTTCGAGGCCGGCCCGGTACGCCCAGGAGTCGTCCCAGCGCGTCAAACGATCCAGGTCGGGAATCGCCGGGTTGTCGAAGTCGATGAAGAGCTCGTCGAAGGAAGACCACTCGGTCCAGTCCGCCTCGAGCGAGAGCGTGAAATCTGCGGGAAGGTTGATCGCGGCTCCGAGGTTCACTGTCGCCGGGAACTCGATCGTGACCGCGACGTCCTGCTTGCCCTGCGGAATGCTCGCCGCAACCGCGGCGTCGAAAGCGGTATTGCCCGTGAGCCTCTGCGTGAACTTCCCTTCCCCTTCGTAGTCGACTTCGATCGAGCTGCGATACGCCGCTCCGAGTGAGAACAGGCCGACCGGTTTCCAGAGAAAGCCGGCGTTCCATCCCCAGCCGGTGTTGTCCTGGATGTCGCTGTCGAGCTTGATGTGCGCGACGTCCACGACCGACTGCGTGAACGGGTTGATCGCCGCCTGATTGCGCTCGAGCTGGACTTTGGAAAGCCGGTAGTCGGCGCCCGCTGCGATGGCGAAAGACGGGGCAAGCTGAAACGAGAGAACCGGATTGATGTCGGCCGATCGGATGACCGCGTTTTGCGCGATGAACCGTCCTGAGAACTGCTCGGCGTCCTCCCACCGGAATCCGAGGACGTAGGGCGCGAAAATGCCGAGCCCGAAGTTGACGTTCGAGGTAAGCGGCACCACAGCGTAGAAGGTCGGCAGCAGATGGCTCGTCTTGCGCTGCTCTTCCACGCCGAACCCGGTGCCTGGAAACGGATTCGCCCCCTCGAAATCGCCTTCGACCTTCGACAGCAGCGAGCCCCCCGCCTGCACGCTGAAATGCTTCTGCCAACCGAGCCCGGCCGGGTTGTAGAAGACCGCGGACGGGTCGTCCGCGATGGCCGTGAACGCGAGACCCATTCCGGACGCTTTCGCTCCCTGAGCGAAGATGGAGAAACCCGCGGGGAACACCGGAGTCGCCACCAGAAAGAAGAGCGCCAGGGCAACGAACGTTTCGGGAGATCTCACCCGCACGCGTCTCACCACAGTTTCTCCTCCCTTGTCGGTTTTGGCATCGGGGAAAAACGGGTAGCAAGCTATGCCCGCCCGGAGCCGAAGTCAACAATCCATCCCGACGCCCCGTGTCCTGCGAATACAATCGTTTGTAGGTGGACCGGGAGAGCGAAAGTCCCACGCGAGAGGGGCTCGCCGGTCGCCCGGCGACGGCCGCCGGCGACGCCACCTCGGCTTCCCCGACTGCGGAAGTCCCCCACAGCTCCGGATCGATCCTCGGCGGGCGCTACCGCGTCGAGCAGGTCCTCGGCTTCGGCGGTATGGGAGTCGTCTATCGCGCGCGCGACCTGAAGCTCGATTCCGAGATTGCGTTGAAGCGCGTACGCCCGGACCGCTTCTCTGCGGAGCGGCGCGAAATCCTGCGCCGCGAAATCATCCTCGCCCGCAGGGTCACGCACGAGAACGTCTGTCGCGTCTATGACCTCGTCGAGATCGCCGGCGAGGAATTCGTGTCGATGGAGTACCTCCCCGGGCGGACGTTGAAGGACATCGAGCAGAAAGAAAAGATCCTGCCGCTCGGGCGCGGCCTGGCGATCGCGAAGGGAATCTGCAATGGCCTCGCCGCCGCGCACCGAATCGGGGTGTTGCACCGCGATTTGAAGCCCGAGAACGTCATGGTCGGCGAGGACGGCAAGCCTCGCTTGATGGACTTCGGGATCGCGGTCGAAAGCGGCGGCTTCATCCCGCAGGGCGAGACCGTCCCCGGAACACCACAGTTCCTCGCGCCCGAGCTGCTCCAAGGCGAATCCCCGAGCGTCCGGACAGACGTCTACGCGATGGGGGTACTCCTCTACGAAATGTTCACCGGCCGGGTCCCGTTCGACGACGACAACACGGCCCGTCTCGTGCGGCGCATCGTTCGCGAAGCGCCGCCGTCGGTCCGCACTCTGCGCCCGGACCTGCCGCCCGATCTCGCGAACATTCTCGATCGCGCGATCGCGAAAGACCCCGCGGCACGTTTCCTCGATGCCCCGGCGCTCGCCGACGCGATCTCCGCGTTCGAAGGACAGGTCCTCGACCGAGTCCTCGCGGAAGTCTCGGTCACTCGCGCCAAGATGATCAAGCTCATGGTTATCCTCGAGGCGAACAAGTCGCTCGCCGCGACTTTCGACCCCACCGAGACGCTCCAGATCATTTTGCGAACGGCGACGAGCGAGACCGACGCGGAGCGCGGCACGATCTTCCTGAAAGATCCGGAGACGGCCGAGCTCGTGAGTCAGATTCTCGAAGGCGGATCCATCGCCCCCATCCGGCTGCCGCGCGGCCGCGGCATCGCCGGCTCCGTCGCCGCAACCGGCGAGATCGTCAACGTCGGCGACGCATACAACGACCGCCGCTTCGACCCGCGCACGGACGCGGGCTCGGGATTCCACACCGTCTCGATTCTCGCCGCGCCGATGCGGACGCCCGCAGGGGAGATCGTCGGCGTCGTCGAGATCCTGAACAAGCGGCGGGGCACCTTCACGAAAGAGGACGAAGAGTTCCTCGCCGAGGTCGGCACGCACGCAGCGCTCGCGGTGGAAGGCGATCGGCGATACGAAGCGGCGGTCGAGAGGGCGCGGCGCGACGGAGCCGCGCGGGCCCTTCGGGGAACGGCGGCCTTCCTCGTCCCGCACAGCTGGCCGGCGACGCCGGGCTTCGAGTCGGCGCCGCTGCGTTGGAGCTCGGACGAGCTCTCCCTCCTGGGCTTTGAGGTCGACGCTCGGACGGATCGAATCGCGTTTCTCCTCGTCGAGCCGCGCGACGTGCCCGAGGATTCGCTCGCCGGCCTTCTTCGCGCGCTCGAGGCGGGGCGCGAGATCCTCCCTTCCGCGAGTCCCGAAGAGATCCTTGCCGCGATCGGCGAGCTGCGCGTCGATTGCTCCATCTGCGCGGCTCGGTGGGAAGGAGAGACCCTTCAGGTGGCCTCGAGCGGTGGCGCCCTCAGGCCGACGCTCTTCCGCGACGGCCAGATCGTTGACCTCGCGCCGGAGGGGACGGCCCTGACCGACGCCCGGAAGGGCGACCTCCTGGTGGTCGCTTCGACCGGGCTCGACCGGCTCCGGCCTCGCCCCGATGCTCCTCTCGAGCGCTTCGCACGGCTCGCTTCCGGGGCCGCGCTTGCGGCCGCTTTCGCCCGGCTCGTGGCAGATTGGAAGCGGGAGGGCGTCTCGACGGGCGACCGCGATCTGCTCCTTCTCGCCGCTCGGCGCGCGTGAAGATCCGTTACGTCCTGGTGGACGTCTTCGCGGACCGGCCCCTCGCCGGCAACCCGCTCGCGGTCTTCCCCGATGCCTCCGGGTTGAACGACGAGACCCTTCA
>DASXTN010000294.1:0-1774 GCA_036505435.1 Thermoanaerobaculia bacterium
TCGCCTCGAGCAGTCCGGATCGTTTCGCGGGCAGCGGCGGGCCTGCGGCTTCGGGCACGAGCCCCATCGAAGAGCTCATATCCGGTGAGCGAGCCCGATCTCTTCCAGGATGCTGTCGCGCAGGGCGAGGTAGCGCGGTGAGGAGAGGTCGCGGGGATGTGGCAGGTCCACGTCCACGATCCGGCGGATCGAGCCGGGCCGGGCGGAAAGCACGACGACGCGGTCCGCGAGCTGAACGGACTCTTCGATGTCGTGCGTTACGAAGAGGATCGTTTTCTTTTCGGCCTCCCAGATACGCAGGAGCTCACTCCGCATGACGAGGCGCGTGATCGAGTCGAGGGCGCCGAACGGTTCGTCGAGATACAGCACGTCGGGATTGACCGCGAGAGCACGGGCAACCTCGACACGTTGCTTCATCCCGCCAGAGAGCTCCTGAGGGTATGCCTTCTCGAAGCCTTCGAGCCCGACCAGCCGGACGTAGTGCGCGATGCGTGCCGCTTTCTCCTTCGGAGGAAGGCCCGAGATGCCGAAACCGATGTTGCCTTCGACCGTCAGCCACGGAAAAACGCCACGCTCCTGGAAGACGAAGATCCGGCGCGGGTCCGGTTCCCGCACCGGAGTTCCGTCGATCGTGACTTCGCCGTTCGACGGCGGCAGAAAGCCGCCGACGATGTTCAACAGCGTCGATTTCCCGCAGCCCGACGGCCCGAGGATGCAGACGAGCTCCCCTTCGCGCACGTCGAGGTCGATGTTCTCGAGCACCCGAACTTCCTGACCGTTGGGGTGGAAGGCCTTGGAGAGGCCCCGCAGGCGAACCTTGACGCCGCCGGTTCGAGTCATCGGGAGGAAGATGCCGCGGCGACGGCGCTTCGCGGAGTTCGCCGTTGTTCGGGATCGACGACGGTGTAACCCCAGGCAAGCGCCTTGGAGCGTTCGAGACCTCTCATCATCGCGTCGAGGGCGATGCCGATCACTCCGATCAGCACCATCCCCGCTACGACGAGATCGTAGCGGTTGCCGGCGTTCCTCGCGTCGACGATCAGGAATCCCAGGCCGGAGCTCACGGCGATCATCTCCGCCGCGACCACGACGAGCCACGCGATCCCGAGCGAGAGCCGGAGCCCCACGAGGAGCTGCGGGAGGATGGCCGGATAGATCACGCGCCGGAGAAGCTCCGGCGCCGCAAGGCCGAAGTTGCGTCCCGCGTTGACGTGCACCAGCTCGACACCGCGGACGGCGTTCATCGCCGTCAAAGTCGTCGGAAAGAGCGAAGCGAGGAAGATGATGAACACTGCCGAAATGTCTCCAACGCCGAACCAGAGGATCGCGATCGGAATCCACGCGAGGGGAGAGATCGGACGCAGGATCTCGAGGAGGGGCGCAATCGCCAAACCGCCGCGGCGGTACCAGCCGAGGACGACGCCGAGCGGTATCCCAACGACGACCGCTGCCACGTAACCCCACGTCACCCGGAACAGCGACGCGACGACGTGCTTCACCAGAAAACCGCGCTCCGTCAGCTCCGCGATCGCGCGGAGGACGGCCATTGGACGCGGCAGGAGCTGTGGTCCGCTTCCCAGGCGAAGGGAAAAATCCCACAGAAGCACGAGGACCGCGATGCCCGAGATCGGGAGAAGCTTGCGGCCGATGCGCCGCATAGGAGCCTCAGCGCGCACGCCCGTAATCTCAGGAGGAGGAGGTCCGTTGGAGGGGCGGCTCGCCAAAGCCGCGGAAGTCTAGCAAACGGATTGGATGGACGGCATTTCGATGCGAG
>DASXTN010000295.1:0-1699 GCA_036505435.1 Thermoanaerobaculia bacterium
CGAGACCGTCGGCATCTTCTCGCTGGAGATGGCGAAGGAGCAGCTCGTGCTGCGCATGCTCTGCGCGGACGCGCGCGTCGACTCGCATCGGCTGCGGACGGGCAACCTGCAGGAGAAGGACTGGACGCGGCTCGCCAAGGCGTATGCGGACCTTTCGGCGTCGAAGATCTTCATCGACGACTCCGCCACGCTCACGCCCCTCGAGATGCGCGCCAAGTGCCGGCGGCTGAAGGCGGAGTACGGGCTTGGGCTGATCGTCGTCGATTACCTTCAGCTGATGTCCGCGGCGGGTCGTGTCGAGAACCGGCAGCAGGAGATCGCAACGATCAGCCGGTCTCTGAAGGGTCTCGCGAAGGAGCTCTACGTACCCGTCGTCGCGCTCTCGCAGCTTTCACGCGCCCCGGAGGCGCGTACCGAAAAGAGGCCGCAGCTCTCAGATCTCCGGGAGTGCGTCACCGGCGAAACGCTCGTCGTACTCTCATCCGGCGAACGCGTTCCCATCGGCGATCTGGTCGGGACGGAGCCGGACGTCGTCGCGATGGCAGCGCCTGAGGGACGCCTCACCTCGGCGCGCGCGGAGAAGGTGTGGCGTGTCGGGCGACGGTCTGTGTTTCGCGTAAGGCTCGCGACTGGCCGTTCTGTTCGTGCGACCCTCCGCCATCGCTTTTGGGGACAAGAAGGGTGGACGCGACTCCGACGGCTTCGAGTCGGCGACCGGATCGCGCTGACGCGCCGACTTCCGGAGCCCGTCCGTCCTGACGTATGGCCGGAATCGCGGGTCGCGCTCCTCGGGCAACTGATCGGCGACGGTAGCTACCTCCAGCGCTCGCATGAAAAGCGGCTACCGACCGCAGCGTTTCGTCTTTCGAACACACAGGTCGCCCTTCTGCTTCAACATCTCTGGGCGACAGACGGGACGATTTCGGTGTGTCACGGCCGGAAGCACAGCGTCTTGTACAGCACGAACAGCGGCGGCCTCGCCGCCGACGTTGCGTCACTCCTGCTGCGATTCGGCATCGTCAGTCGCATATACACCGCCCGTCAGGCCGGCTACCGTCCCGCACTGTTCGTGACGGTCTCGGGTTCGGCCGAACAGCGGCGGTTCCTTTCGCTCGTCGGTGCTTTCGGCGCTCGCCGCGCGAACGCGGAACATCTCCAGGCGGCGCTTGCAGGATGCGTATCGAACACGAACGTCGATACGCTGCCGGCGGAATACTTTTCCCGAGTGCCTTCTTTGATGCGCGATCGAGCCATCTCGTCTCGCGAAATGGCCGGTATTCGCGGCGTGGTCGTCGGCGGAGCTTCCGCATTCCGCTTTGCACCCTCACGGGCGTTGGCTGAGGAGTACGGACGTATCCTCGAGGACGGTTTCCTCGTGGAGCAGTCCACCAACGACCTGTTCTGGGATCGGATCGTTGCGATCGAGCCAGATGGTGAGGCGGATGTCTACGACCTCACCGTGCCGGGACCGGCGTCGTGGCTGGCCGACGGGATCGTCAGCCACAACTCGGGTGGAATTGAAGCGGACGCCGACGTCGTGATGTTCATCTACCGCGAAGAGGAGTACAAACCCAGCGACGAGAACCGCGGGATCGCCGAGATCATCATCGGCAAGCAGCGCAACGGCCCCACCGGCAACCTGAAGCTCGCCTTCATCAAGGAATTCACGCGCTTCGAGAACCTGGAGTGGCGCGCGGGG
>DASXTN010000296.1:0-6958 GCA_036505435.1 Thermoanaerobaculia bacterium
TCCGTCCTCCCACCACGGTGTCTCCCACCGGCCGAGGTAGCGCACGTCGAGAGAGACCGGTCGGGTGACTCCGCGGATCGTCAGCTCGCCGCGCAGCTTCCCCTCGTCCGCGCCGACGAGGTCGACGCCGCTGCCGCGAAAAGTGATCTTCGGGTGGTTCTGCACGTCGAGGAAGTCCGCGCTCCGCAGGTTCTCGTCGCGCACCGGGTCGCCGGTCCAAAGACCACGAGCGTCGATCGTCGCGTCGACGGAGGTCGCACGTGGGTTGTCGGGATCGAACTCGAGGGTTCCGTGGACGTTCTTGAAGTGCCCGCGCACCCAGGTGACCATCATGTGGCGGGCTCGAAATTCCGCCGCCGTGTGTCCGGGCTCGAAAAACCACTTCGCCATCGGATCTTCCCTTCACTCTTCTGGGCGAGCTCTCACGTCAATGCGATCCGGCTGGCACGGGATATACCACCTCGTGGGAGCGTGACTGCGACGCGGATGTCGGCATCGGCGAACCCATACGAGACGATCTATTCGGTCGCCGCTCGCATTCTGAGCAGCCGTGTCGCGACCTACGGCCAGTCGCGGCCGACTGAATCGCTGCGGCTCTTTCCGCAACCTGTCGATTTCTCAGCAGCTTCGTCTCCGTCACTCGTCCCGCCTTCTGATCCCGGCAGCGCTTAAGTAGCTGGCGGGAGGGGAGTTGTCCCTCTCGGTCTCGCCCGCCGTCCGCGGCACGAGTCCTGTAATTACCGGGTCTCGGAGAAACCGAAATGTCGCAGAGAAGCGTCGAAAAACTTCTGGGAAGGATCCTGACCGACGATCACTTTCGCGGATCGTTCTTTCCCGTCCGGGCCGAGAGCTTCGATCTCGCCGCCGCTCACGGTTTCGATCTGACTCCGATCGAGCGGAGCGCGCTCTCGTCGTTGCGCCGTCGGCAGTTCGAGTGTGTTGCAGTGAGCCTCGACCCCCGGATCTCACGGTCGTCCGCTTCCGAAGATGCGGTCGCCGTCGGCGGCGAAGGGGGATTCTGAATGTCGCGCGCTCCTGTGATCGTTCTTCTTTTCGCGGCGGCGGCATCGGTCGCCTTCGGGCAGACACCGACTCTCCCGTTGACTCTCGAAGAGGCCACGCGCCGCGCGCTCGAGCGCAACACCACTCTGGCGGTCGAGCGCGAGAGCGTCGCGCAGGCGGGTTTCGCGATTCTCGGCGCGCGGGGCGCCTACGACGTCCTCTGGAACGCCGACCTCGAATGGCGGCAACACACCGATCCGGTCAACTCGGCCTTCTCCGGGGCGCCGTCGGGCGGACTGGCGCCGGAGGTCGAGAGCACAACCGCGTCGACATCTTTCTCGCGGCTCCTTCCGACTGGAGGCACCGTCTCGCTCTTCGGCGGCGCGGACCACACGGCGACCGATAGCGTCTTCACGATCCTCTCGCCCGCGTACTCGACCGACGTCGGGATCTCCTTCCGCCAGCCGCTGCTGCGTAACCTCGCGATCGATCCGGCGCGCGAAGCGATCCGGGTGGCGGCCGCCGATCGGAGCGCCTCGGAGGCGCGTTTGACTCGCGTCGTCTCGGACACGATTCGCGAGGTTGACGCCGCCTACTGGAGCCTCGTCGCCGCCCGACGGGACGTGGTCTCGATCGAGGGTGCGGTCGCACTCGCGGAGAAGCAGCTGTCCGAGACGAAGAGCCGGGTGGAGGCGGGGACGCTGGGGGAGACCGAGGTTGCTCAGCCGACCGCCGAGCGCGAGCGCCGTAAAGGCGACCTCGCTCTCGCGAGGCAGCGCGTCGCCGAGGCGGAGAACACGCTGAAGCTTCTCGTACTGGGCGACCCGAGGGACCCGTCCTGGTCGGCTGAGATCGTTCCCGCCGACGACCCGGAGCTCGCGACCTCCCGCCCCGACGTCGAAAAGGCTCTCGAAACGGCCTTCGCGCGGCGGCCCGAGATCGCCGAGGCGAAGGCCCGGTGGGCGCGCTTCGAAGCGCAGGTCGACGCGCGCCGGAGCGACTTGAAGCCGCGCCTCGACCTCGTCGCCGCCTACGAGCGGCGGGGGTTGGCGGGACGAAGGAACCCGAACGCGACCGGTTTCGCCGGCCAGCCGGTCGTCGTGCCTCCGGCCCTCGAAGGCACGTGGGGGCGATCGTACGGGACGATCGGCGACAACGAGTTCCCGGATGCGTCAGTCGGAGTGTCGTTCTCCGTGCCCATCGGCAACCGGACCGCGCGCGCGAACCTCGCAACCGCAAAGTCGGCGCTCTCGCAGGCCAATCTCGCGGTCTCGGGCGAGGAGCAGCAGGTGCAGGCCGAGGTCCGCAACGCGGTCTTCGCGCTCGAGTCCGCGCGGCAGCGGATCGAAGCGGCACGGGCCGCCCGGGCCGCAGCCGAGACCCAGCTCTACTCCGAGCAGGAGCGCTTTGCGGTGGGGATGTCGACGAACTTCCTGGTGCTGACGCGGCAGAACGATCTGACTAACGCGCGCGTCACCGAGACATCGGCTCTGACCGACTACCGCAAGGCCGCGACCGAGTTCGCGCGGTCGACGGGCGTGTTGCTCGAAGAGCGCCGCGTCGAGGTCGACCACTCGGCCAACCCGGCGACTCCGGTCCGTTCGCCTTGAGCGCGGCGTCGTCGCGTCGTCGAAGCAGATCTCTATCCCGCAAGGAACGCGCCTGGCCACACAGGCGAAGGCCAGAGGATAATCGACGGCCATTCGGAAGAGGAGGTCTTGCATGCGTCTGGCCGTTGCGTCCATCGCGGCACTCTGTCTTTCCGTCCAGTCGGCTCGCGCGGTCACCGTCGACGAGCTCGTCGCCAAAAACGTCGAGGCGCGGGGCGGCGCTTCGAAGCTCGACGCGATTCGCTCGATCCGGCTGACGGGCAAAGCGGTCATCGGCTTCGGGGACGCCCAGCTGGAAGCGGGCTGGGGACGGCTCCTGAAGCGGCCCGGGATGATCCGGACCGAGGTCACGCTGCAGGGCTTGACCCAGGTCGAGGCATACGACGGACGCGAAGCATGGTCGCTCGACCCGTTCCAGGGACGCCGCGACGCGCAGCGGGACTCTGTCGACGACGCGCGCGAGCGCGCGCGCCTGGCGGATATCGAGGGCGAGCTCGTCCACTGGCGTGAGAAAGGACACAAAATCGAGTACCTCGGGACCGAGGACGTGGACGGCACGCCGGCCCACAAGCTGCGGGTCAGCCGGAAGGACGGGGACACGGAGTACCTCTTCCTCGATCCGGATTACTTTCTCGCGATCCGGATCGAGACCGTCTCGCACGTTCGCGGCGCCGAAAGGATCACGGAGACGGACCTCGGCAGTTACGAGCAGGTCGAAGGCATCTGGATCCCTTTCTCGTTCGAAGTCGGCCGTAAGGGCGCGCCGCGCACCGCGCGGATCACGATCGAGCGGGCGGAGCTGAACGTGGACGCGGAGGACGCGATCTTCCGCTTCCCCGCCGCGGGGGCTCCGATCGGGCGCGCCATCCGCGCCGCGCCAGGAGCACACGAGCCGTCCTCCTCCGCCGCGCCGCCCGCGGCGTCCGCGGGACGCGGGCCGGCCTTCGACTCCGGGATTCTCTCCGGACTCGGGGCCCGCAACATCGGCTCGGCGGCGATGAGCGGCCGGATCGCAGCCGTCGCCGCGCGCAACGACGGAGGAAAGACGACCCTCTTCGTCGGCGCCGCGAGCGGCGGCGTCTGGAAGTCGCTCGACGGCGGTACGACCTTCAAGGCGGTCTTCGACAAACAGCCGGTCCAGTCGATCGGAGCGATCACGATCGACCCCTCCAACCCGAAGACGATCTGGGTCGGCACAGGCGAGTCCTGGATGCGCAACTCCGTCTCGATCGGAGACGGCATCTACAAATCCACCGACGGAGGCGAGACCTGGTCGAATTCTGGACTGCGCGAGTCCGAGCATATCGTGCGCATCGTCGTGCACCCGGTGAACGGCGACGTCGTGTACGCCTGCGTGCCCGGCAAGCTCTGGAGCGACAGCGCGGAGCGCGGCGTCTATCGCACGGACGACGGCGGTCGTTCGTGGAACCTGGTCTTGAAGGGGGCGAACGCCTCGACCGGCTGCTCGGGGTTGACGATGGACGCGAAGAACCCCGACGTCCTCTTCGCCGGGATGTGGGACTTCCGGCGGAAGGGCTGGACGTTCCGGTCCGGCGGCGAAGGACCGACGGCTCCGAGCGGCAGCGGCCTCTACCGTTCCGCAGACGGCGGGAAGACATGGACCGAGCTCGCGGAGAAAACGGGCGCTGGGCTCCCGGCGAAACCATGGGGCCGTGTCGAGGTGGTCGTTGCGCCCTCGGACCCGAAAGTCGTGTATGCGCTGGTCGAATCGACACGCTCCGCGCTCTATCGCTCCGCCGACGGCGGGAAGACGTGGGAGGCGCTGGACCGGAGCCAGGGGATGATCTGGCGCCCCTTCTACTTCGGGCGGCTCGTCGTCGATCCGACCAAACCGGACCGCCTCTTCAAGCCGGGCGGCGGGCTGATCGTGAGTGAGGACGGCGGCCGCAGTTTCGCCGGGGCGAGCGGCAGATCGCACGGCGACTGGCACGACCTGTGGATCGATCCGGACAACCCGAAGCACATCGTCGGAGGAGACGACGGCGGGCTCTGGATCTCCTACGACGGCGGGAACCGGTGGTGGAAGACGAACAACCTGCCGATCTCGCAGTTCTACCACGTCAGCGTCGACTCACGGGACCCCTACCAGGTCTACGGCGGGCTGCAGGACAACAGCTCCTGGGTCGGAGATTCCGCTCACCCGGGCGGGATCTCGAATGCGCGGTGGGAGAACCTGTTCGGCGGCGACGGATTCTGGACGGTGCCGGACCCGACGGATCCCGATGGCGTGTATGCCGAGTCTCAGGGCGGCTACATCGGTCGCGTCGATCGGAAGACCGGCGCCGCACGCGACATCCAGCCGAAGGCCCGCTACAAGGAGAAGCTCCGCTACAACTGGAACACACCGATCTTCGCCTCGCCGACGCAGAAGGGCACGATCTACCTCGGGTCGCAGTTCCTCTTCCGCTCGCGGGATCGCGGCGAGACGTGGGAGCGCGTCTCTCCCGACCTGACGACGAACGACGCTTCGAAGCAGAAGCAGGAGGAGTCCGGTGGCGTAACGGTCGACAACTCCTCCGCCGAGATGCACACGACAATCTACTCGATCTCAGAGTCTCCGCTCGATGCGAAGGTGATCTGGGTCGGAACGGACGACGGCAACGTGCAGTTGACGCGCGACGGCGCGAAGACCTGGACGAACGTCGTGTCGAACGTTCCCGGCCTGCCGAAGGCGTCCTGGGTGAGCTGGGTCGAAGCGAGCCGGTTCGAACCGGCCACGGCCTACGCGGCGTTCGACCGTCACACCTTCGGCGACATGACTCCGTGGGTCTATCGGACGTCCGATTTCGGCAGGACTTGGACGCGCATCGTCTCGCCCGACCAGGGCGTCCGCGGTTACGCGCACGTCGTGAAGGAGGATGCGGTCAAGCCGAACCTTCTCTTCGTCGGGACCGAGCTCGGGCTCTGGATCTCTCCCGACGCCGGAAAGACCTGGGCGGAGTTCAAGGGGGGAAACTTCCCGAGCGTCGCGGTGCGAGAGGTGCAGGTCCATCCGCGCGAGCACGACCTCGTCCTCGCGACGCACGGCCGCGGGATCTGGATTATCGACGACCTGACGCCGCTCCGGAACCTGACGACCGACGTCATGGCGAGCGAGGCCGCATTCCTGCCGGGACGTCCCGTGCAGCAGCGCATGCCCGCGAGCGGCGGCTGGGTCGAGGGCGACGCGAGCTTCGTCGGCCAGAATCCGCCCGGCGGCGCCGTCATCACCTACTACCAGCGAGCGCGGCATCTCTTCGGACCGATCCGGCTCGAGATCTTCGACGCTGCGGGAAAGCTCGTGGACTCGATCACGGCGACGAAACGTAGGGGGATCAATCGCGCCGTGTGGACCATGCAGGTCAAGCCCCCTCGGGTGCCGCGCGCCGCGAGCGTCGCGTTTTCCGCCTCGCAGGGTCCGCGTGTGCCGCCCGGCACGTATACGGTGCGCCTGACGAAGGGCGGCAAGTCGATCGAAACGAAGCTCGAAGTCGGTCTCGACCGGAGGGCGCCTTACAGCGTTGCGGACCGAAAGGAGCAGTACGACGCGGTCATGCGCGCGCACGCGCTCTTCGAGGAGATGAGCGCGCTCGTCGACAGGATCGACGCCGCCCGAACCGCCGCCACAGATAGGGCGAAGGCACTTTCCGAGTCCGACGCGCTGCGGCAGCGCCTCCAGGCCGCCGTGGATCAGCTCGACTCGATCAAGCGCGAGATCGTCGCGACCAAGGAGGGCGGCGCGATCACCGGAGAGGAACGCATCCGGGAGCGCCTCGACATCGTGTACGGCGCCTTGAACGGCTGGGAGGGCAAGCCCGCGCGCTATCAGGTCGACCGAATCGAGGCTCTCCGGCGCGAGCTCGACGATGTCGCGAAGAAGTTCGACAAGCTCGCGG
The DNA here is from genome assembly GCA_036505435.1 of Thermoanaerobaculia bacterium. GTDB lineage: Bacteria > Acidobacteriota > Thermoanaerobaculia > UBA5066 > Gp7-AA6 > Gp7-AA6. The sequence continues at coordinate 6,509 of DASXTN010000296.1, forward strand.
GAAGCGAGCTCGCGAAGTAGGAAGGAGCGCCCTCAGCCCGCTCGGGCGAGATCTTCTTCTTCGGTGATGCGGTCGATCTCGGCCAGGTCCTCTTCGGTGAGCCGCCAGCCCGCGGCCTGAGCGTTCGCGCGAACCTGCTCGGGCTTCGTCGCGCCGGCGATCACCGAAGCAACCGCGCGGTGAGCGAGCAGCCACGAGAACGCGAGCTCGAGCAGCGTGTGCCCGCGCGTGCCCGCAAACCGGTCGAGCTTCTCGGCGACACGGCGGTTGCGCTCGCTCAGGAACCGATCGCGGAACCGGCCTCCTTCGGTCAGTCTCGTCTTGCCGATCGCGGAGCCGCCCCGCGTGTACTTCCCGGTCAGAAGCCCGCTCGCGAGCGGGAAGTACGGGATGAACGCCAGCCGCAGGCGCTCGCACTCGGGCAGCACCCCGCGCTCGGCCTCGCGGTGG
>DASXTN010000297.1:0-1868 GCA_036505435.1 Thermoanaerobaculia bacterium
GTCCGCAGAACGTATAGGTGACGGCTCCGAGCCACGCGGCGGCGGGCGACCCCCCCATGGAACGCAGGAGCAGGAGCATGCCGATTCCCGCTGCCGCCCAGTGAAGAACCGGAAAAATTCGCATCGCCGCCGGAAAGGAAAGGGTGGCGAGGAGCGGACGAGCCGGATAGAAAGCCCCAACGTTGGGATTCGGAGCGAGCGGACGTCCGCCGGAGATCTCCGAGAACCAGATCGGGAGTCGGCCCCGCGAGTACGCGTCGTGTACGGCCTTCTCGATCGGCAGGTGATACGCGAGGAGATCGCGGCCGGCGAAGCTGCGCCGCGAAAAGAGCGTCGGCGAGTAGATCGCGATGACCATGAGAAGAAAAAGGAAAGCGGTCCGGCCCCATCCCTTCCACTCCCCGCCTTCTTGCTCGCTCATCTTGTCGATCTCTGGCGGCGCTCGCGGAGGAGGAGGAGCGCCAGGAGCGCGATCGAAGCCACGGGACCCCAGCGCGAGACCGCGAGGCCAGGCACCTCTTCCCGCCACTCGATGCGGTGCTGGCCTTCGGGGACGCGGACAGCAGAGAAACCGACCTGCGCGGGAACGGCTTCAGCCGGTCGTCCGTCGAGAGACACGCTCCTGTAGCTCCAGAATCCCCGCAGCACGAAGATCCAGCCCGGGTCAACCGTCTCCGTCTCGAAGACGAGCCGCTCGGGCGCGTCCTCGAGAACGCGGAGGCGTCCCGGTCTCGCGCGCCCCGCGCGGCGCGTGCCCGTTTCGAGCACGACCTCGCCGAGCCGGAGCCCCGGAATGCTGGTCGACGCGGTGAGAGCGCCGGTCTCCTCGCGCCAGCTCTCGAGGAGCCTCACGTCGGGCAACGCTCCGGGGAGCTCGTCCCAGACCTCCAAGCCGCTTCGCCGAATCTCGCGATATCCGGCGAGCGGCTTTTGGTCCGCGAAACGGATTCCCCACCGGAGCGCCAGAGTCCCGTAGAACGCCTGAGAGTCTCTGTAACGCGTCGCGATCAGCGCGAGGCGCCGCAGGCTTTCCACGCGCGCGAGATCTCCGGCGTCGAAGTCGTGGTTGAAGACCGTCCCGCGCCCCCAGACGCCGTGGCCGTGGAACGTCCACGCCTCACGCGCGACCGGCATCGGTTGCGTGTTTGCGAGCCGGGAAGGCGGCTGGTAGAGAGACTCGCCCAGTACCCGGAAGCGACCGGGAGGATCGGCGCGGTACAGAAACCGGGCGAAAGGGCTCGGGGCGAACACATCTTCCTCCCTCATCGTTCGGGCGATCTTTCGATTCGCTACCAGCGGAACAGCGGTCAGCAGAAGGAGCGAAACCACGAGCGGAGCCGCGCGCGGCCGGCGATGGAGATCCAGGGCGACGAGGGTGGCGGCCCACAGCAGACCGCCCTCGGCGAGAGCGCCGGGCAGATGAAACGCCGCGATCGGCGCGAACCGCGAATCGACGCCGGTCAATCGAATGGCCGCCCGGCCGGCCTGCTCGGGAAACAGCGCCGTCGCCGCAGCGATGAGCGCCAGCAGGCCTGCAATCCAGAGCGTCCAACGGGGCGTGCTCGCCACACGCCGGAAGTGATCGAGCCCGAGGCCGGCAAGGATCGCGAGCGCGAAAGTGAGACCCATCGCGAACTTCTCGGGGTTGCGAAGCGGAATCAGCGAAGGAATCTGCAACCATTTTTCGGGAAGAACAGCGGGAATCACGGAAGCGGCGAGCGTGAGCAGTAGGAGAACTCGCGCGAAGGACACACCGGCTGCGTGCCATCTCTGGCTTGCGACTACTGCCATTACGACGAAAGCCCCGGCGTAGAGCGTCGTAAAGAGACCGAACGCGTGGTACCGGAAGACCGGCCAGCGCCAGATCT
>DASXTN010000298.1:0-3858 GCA_036505435.1 Thermoanaerobaculia bacterium
TCACTCGCCGCAAGCCGGAGGACATCGAGGCTCGCGCGCGGAAGCGATTCGAGCTGCTCGGAATGACGCGAACTGCAGAGAGAAACGGCGTCCTCTTCTACATCGCTCCGGCCGTGCGGCGCTTTCAGATCCTCGGCGACACGGGCATCCACGAGCGATGTGGCCCCGACTTCTGGAAGGAAGTGGCCGTCGACATGGAGGAGAGCTTCCGGCGCGAGGAATTCACGGAGGGAATCATCCGCGGCGTGACGAAAGTCGGCGACATCCTCGCTCAGCATTTCCCCCGTTCCGCCGCCGACAAAGACGAGCTGCCAGACGCGATCGACGAGGAACCTTGAACCATCACCACGGCTTGACTTTCCACCGTAAATCCTTATGATTCCCCGTTCCTCTCGGGAGGCCTCCATGTACGCCATCCTCCGCGCAGGCGGCAAGCAGATGAAGGTTTCGGCAGGCGACGTCGTGCGCGTCGAGAAGCCGTCCGGAAGGAAACTGGCCAAAGGGGAAGAGTTGACTCTGTCCGACGTTCTCCTCGTGTCGGGCGACGGAGAGGTCCGCTCGGCCAAGGACGATCTCTCGAAAGTGTCGATCAAGGCGACCGTCATCGGAGAGGTCCGCAACCGCAAGGTTCTGGTTTTCAAGAAGAAGATTCGCAAGCAGCACCGCCGGACGAAGGGGCATCGCCAGACGATGCTCCAGGTTCGCATCGATTCGATCGAAGGGTAACAACCATGGCACACAAGAAGGGACAGGGGTCCTCGCGCAACGGTCGGGATTCGAACGCCCAGAGACTCGGCGTCAAGCGGTTCGCCGGGCAGATTGTGCCTGGCGGCTCGATCCTCGTCCGGCAGAGGGGGACGCGTTTCCTTCCGGGCGACAACGTGGGCCGCGGCAAGGACGACACCCTCTACGCGCGCGTGGCGGGCATCGTTCGCTTCCGCGAACGCGGCCGTCAGGGGCGCGTCATCTCCGTCGAGCCCGTCGAAGGGTAAGCAGTAAGCAGTGAGCAGTTAGCAGGAGCGGCTCAGGCCAGCTCACTGCTCACCGCTCACCGCTCACGTCTTGTTCATCGACACCGCAGAAATCCACGTCAAGGGCGGGGATGGCGGCAACGGTTGTGTCGCCTTTCGTCGGGAAAAGCACGTCCCGAAGGGCGGTCCATCCGGCGGAGACGGCGGACACGGCGGATCCGTTTTGGCCGTCGCCGATCCGGCGCTGAATACCCTCTATCACCTGCGACATCAGAGCTCCTATCGCGCCGAACGCGGCGAGCACGGCATGGGATCGAACCGCCACGGCCGCTCGGGCGGGGATGTCGTGATCGGACTTCCGCTCGGCTCGGTCGTCCGCGACGCCGAATCCGGGGAGGCGGTCGCGGAACTTCTCTCTCCCGGCGAGCGCGTGCAGATCGCGAGGGGCGGGAACGGCGGCTGGGGAAACCAACACTTCGCGACCCCGACGCGCCAGGCGCCGAGGTTTGCAAAGCCGGGTCAACCCGGCGAGGAGCGTCGGCTCGCGATCGAGTTGAAACTCCTGGCGGACGTCGCGATCATTGGTCTTCCCAATGCCGGCAAGTCGACGCTGATCTCGGTGATCTCCGCTGCGAAGCCGAAGATCGCCGACTATCCCTTCACGACGCTCGTCCCGCATCTCGGGGTCGTCGCCGGCGAGGACGGCCACACGCTCGTCGTCGCCGACATACCGGGCTTGATCGAAGGTGCGCACCGCGGCGCCGGGCTCGGGATCCGTTTCCTGAAACATGTCGAGCGATGCCGGCTCCTCTGCCATCTCGTGGATGCATCCGTGACGGGCGACGCGCAAGAGGACATCGCGGTCCTCGAGCGCGAGCTCGAGAAGTTCTCTCCCGACGTCGCGGCGCGGCCTCGGGTCCTGGTCGCCTCGAAGATCGACGCGGTCTCCGATCCCGAACGGCCGGAGTCGATCCGGCGCGCGGCGGCGGAGCGCGGGCTCCTCTTTTTCGAGGTCTCCGCGGTCACCCGGACCGGCCTGGCGCCTCTGGTTCGCTACTTCTTCGAGGCCGTGCCCCCGTCGGCAGGCGCGCGGGCCGCCGCCGGTTAGCAATTACTCTCCGTTCATGCGAATCGGCGTGTTCGGCGGCACCTTCGATCCCGTCCACGACGGCCACGTCAAGCCGGTTGCGCGCGCGGCCGATCGGTTCGGGCTCGAGCGGGTGATCTGGATCCCCGCCCGGCTCTCGCCACACAAGGGCGCTCCTCCAACCGACGCCCGCCACCGCGTCGCGATGGTCGCGCTCGCGATCGCGGGCCGGCCCGACTGGTCGATCTCCTTCGATGAGCTCGACCGCGAACCCCCCTCGTACACCGTCGACACGCTGCGTGTGCTCTCGGCCCGGTTTTTGCGAGACGAGTTGTGGCTGCTGATGGGGACGGAAGCACTCGCGGGTTTCGGGCGATGGAAGGATCCGGAAGAGATCGTCCGGCTCGCTCGCATCGCGGCGTTCCACCGGGAGCCTTTCGTCGGCGATCGGGTGCGGATCCCGAACGTTTCCGGCCTCGAAAATCGTCTGGAGGTTTTCGACGGCGGCTCGTTTAAAATCTCTGCGACGGACCTGAGAGACGATCTCGGACGCGGAGGCAGCCCGGCAGGTCGTGTCCCGGAGCCGGTCGGGGAGTACATTACGAAACATCGCCTCTATCGCGGGGTCCAGGGTTGACGGCGGACCGGACCTCGCAGGACAAAGTTCGGGAAGGTTTGACCGCCGCCCTCGACCGGAAGGCGTCGGCGGTCCTCGTCTTCAACCTCACGGAATTGACTACGATGGTCGACTATTTCGTGCTCACGACCGCGGTTTCCGACCGTCAGGCCCGAGCGATCGCGGATTCGATCGTCGAGAGAATCGGCCCGGCCCTTTCCGTCGAAGGGCTGCAGATGGCAACCTGGATCCTGATGGACTACGGCGACGTAGTCTTCCACATCTTCCAGGAAGAGGCGCGCCGCTTCTACGCCCTCGAGCGGCTCTGGGGCGACGCGGAGAATGAAACCGGCCGCTTCGCCGCCTCCTCCTGACGAGCCGCCCGAGCGAGCACCGGCCCCTCGGCGGCGTGCCTCGCTGAAAAGCTTGTTTCGCACGCGCAATCGCGCTCTGGCGGACGAGATCGCGATGGTCGAACGCGCCATCGACCTTCCGACCACGATCCTGATCCTGGGCGAGAGCGGGACCGGGAAGGACCGCCTCGCGCGCGCTCTTCACGACGCATCGAACCGAAGGGATCGTCCTTTCGTTCGCGTCGACGCCGCGAACCTCTCGGACGACCTCTTCGAGAGCGAGCTCTTCGGACACGAGCGTGGCTCGTTCACCGGCGCCGTTTCGGGGAAGCGCGGTCTTCTCGAAGTCGCCGCGGACGGCACCGTCTACCTGGACGAAGTCTCATCTCTCTCGCTCGCCGGCCAGGCGAAGTTGCTGCGGGTCCTGCAGGAGCTCACCTTCCGCCGTCTCGGCGGTGTCGTCGCGCACCCGTTTCGAGCGCGCTTGATCGTCTCCTCACGGCGCGATCTCTCGACGCTCGTCCGCGAGAGGGCGTTTCGCGACGACTTGTTCTATCGGATCGACGTCGTGTCGGTTCGACTGCCGCGCCTCGCGAATCGTCCCGAGGATGTCCTTCCGATCGCGCGCGAGTGTTTGAGGCAGGCAGCGCGGTCGTACGCCCGCCCGGCGCGGCGCTTCTCCCGGGAGGCGGAGGAGCTCCTCGATCAGCACGCCTGGCCCGGAAACGTGCGGGAGCTCTGTCACGTCGTCGAGAAGGCGACGCTCACCGCTGACTCGCCGATGATCTCGGCAGCCGACCTGCCGTTTGGCGAGCTCGGCTCGCCCGAATC
>DASXTN010000299.1:0-13988 GCA_036505435.1 Thermoanaerobaculia bacterium
GCCGGCTCCGTCTCGCCGGTCGTTCACTTCAAGATCGAGAAGGACGGGACGATTTCCGACGCCACGGTGGAGCGATCGAGCGGGCTTCCGTTCGTCGACCGCGCCGCGCTGCGGGCGGTGATCTCCTCTTCGCCGCTGCCACCGCTCCCCGTCGAGTACGGCGGGACCCAGCTCGGCGTCCACTTGAAGTTCGAGTAACTCGACTCTTTGGAGACCCGGATGCGCCGAATCTTAGTTGCCATGCTCGCCTGTGCCGCAAATGTCGTTTTTGCCGTTTCCGCCGGCGCGCAGACGGGTCAGAACCCGCAGAACCAGGATCTCTGGATCTCGATCAACAAACCTACGGCGCGCAGGATGGCCATCGCCGTCCCGGAGCTCACGACCGCGGGCACGGTGAGATCGAGCGTCTCGAATCCTTTCACAGCGACGCTGCGGTCGGACCTCGAGTACTCCGGTGCGTTCGTGATTGCCGACCCGGTGCATTATCCGACCGGGTTCCGGGACCCGACGGCGCAGGATGCCGCGGACCGGTGGCGCGCGGGCGGCGCCGAAGTTCTCGTCGACACGCGAGCGGACGTTTCGGGCGATCGGGTCTCGGTCGAGGCACGCGTCTGGGACCTCGTGGCCCGGAAGATGATCATGGGAAAGCGCTACTCGGGCGGTGTCTCGTACGTCGAACGAATTGCCCATACGCTGGCAAACGACCTGGTCAAGTACTTCACGGGCAAGGACGGTTTGTTCTTGACTTCGATCGCTTTCGTGTCCGACCGCGACGGGTCGAAGGACATCTACGCGATGGACTTCGATGGCCGCAACGTCCGGCGGCTCACGTCGGTCCGGTCTCTCGCGATCAACCCCGCGGGCCGCTCCGGCAAGATCGTCTACACGAGCTACGCGAAGCTCTTCCCGCAGATCTGGATGATGAACGTGGACGGAAGCGGAAAACGGGAGGTCGGGACAGGAATCGAACTGAACGCATCGCCGTCGCTCGCCCCCGACGATACCCAGATCGCGTTCGCGGGGTCGGCGAAGGGCAACACCGATGTCTACGTCGTCAACTCGGGGGGTGGCGGCCTCCGGCGGCTCACGACCACCCGCGCGATCGAGGCGTCCCCGGCCTGGTCGCCGACGGGAAGGCAGATCCTCTACACATCGGATCAGTCCGGCACGCCGCAGATCTACGTCGTCGATCCCGAGGGAAGCGGGGCGCGCCGGGTCACATTCGCCGGGAACTGGAACGACGAGGCGGCCTGGTCACCGGATGGCGCCCGCACCGCGTTCGCCTGCCGCAACGAGGGGGACTTCAACATCTGCCTGATGGATTTCGCCACGGGCCAGACCGTCCAACTGACGTCAGAGGGATCGAACGGTCACCCGACATGGTCGCCTGACGGACAGAAGATCGTGTACTCCTCCCGCCGTGGCGGCCGTACTCACATCTACACCATGGACCTGAACGGCCAGAACAAGCGGCAGCTCACCGACTCGGGCAACAACCTCCAGCCGGCGTGGCTGCCCTGAGACGGGGAAAGGGAGAAGCGGCGCTCACGTTTCCCGTTTTACGTTTTACGTTTTCCGGCCGAGGTTTGCTATATTCCCAAGCGGTTGCCCACTCCCAGCTTCCGGGCGCAAACCTATTGATGGACAAGGAGAAGGTATGAAGAGGCACCTGACCCGGCTCGCCGCGATCGCCTTTTTCGCGGCAGCGATCCTCCCGCTCGCCGAAGGATGCAAGAAGAAGCCCCCGACGACGACGGCCGAGGCCCGGCCTCCGGTCGAAGCTCCGGCCCAGCCCGAGATTGTGCCGCCGCCGGCCCCCCCTGCGGGGCGAGAGCCGGTGGAGACGGAAGTCCTCTCGCAGGATCTCACCCAGTTGAACGAGCGAGGCTATTTGAAGGACGCGTACTTCGACTACGACCAGTCGGACCTGCGCGACGACGCGCGCTCCTCCCTCTCGGGAAACGCCGAGTGGCTGAAGCGTTATCCGTCGATCCAGGTGCTGATCGAAGGTCACTGCGACGAGCGGGGGACATCCGCGTACAACCTGGCGCTCGGCGACCGCCGCGCCAACGCCGCGCGCGAGTACGTCGACTCGCTCGGGGTCGCCGCCTCGCGCGTCCGGACGGTGTCGTACGGCAAGGAGCGACCCGTGTGCACGGAGTCGAACGAGGATTGCTGGCAGCGGAATCGGCGCGCCCACTTCGTCATCACCGCCAAGTAGCGTGATCCGCCGCCCCGGTTTCTCGTTCCTCGCCGCGCCGGCGCTGGCCGCGCTGGTGGGAGCAGCCGGCTGCGTCTCCTCGGAAGACATCGACGGGCTGCACCGGCAGATGAACGAGATCGAATCCCAGATCCAGGCGCTCGAGCGCAAGTCATCCTCCAAGGAAGAAGTCGCGAAGCTGAACGAGAGTGTTTCCGCGCAGACCCAGCAGCTCCTGAAGTCGAACGCGGACACAGGGGTCAAGCTCGACGAGCTCTCGAACGAGATCGAGCGTCTCCAGGCGAAGCTCGAAGACACGAACCGTCGGCTGTCACAGCTGTCGCAGCAGATCGCGGAAACCCAGGGCGACCTTCTGCGGATGCGCGGCGGAACGCCTTCGGTGCCCCCGGCGACCGGGCTGCCGCCCGGCACTCCGCCAACTTCCTCGTCGACGAATCCTTCTTCCCCTCGCATCGGCGAGCCGTCCGCCAACCCGACACGGCCGTCCGCGCCGGAGTCGGTTGTCCGGCCAGCTGCCGGACCGGCGGAGCTCTACGACACGGCATACGCCGACTACACAAAGGGCCGATACGCGCTCGCGATCCAGGGATTTCAGGAATACCTGGGCGCGTATCCCAACACCGATCTCTCCGACAACGCCCAGTACTGGATCGGAGAGTCGCACTATGCGCAGAAGAAGTATCGCGAGGCGATCGCCGACTTCGACCGTTTGCTCAAAGATTGGCCGAAGAGCGACAAGGCCCCGGCCGCACTCTTGAAGAAGGGCTACGGACTGCTCGAGCTCGGTCAGAAGGCCGAGGCAGTCGTGCAGCTCCAGTATGTGATCCACGAGCATCCTGCGTCCGAGGAAGCACGGCTCGCCCGCGCGCGCTTGAAGTCGATCGGGGTCGAAGCGCGCTAGCGATCGTTCGGGGTCTGATCCCGAAGGGGTCAGATCCCGGACCGATGAAACAGGAGAAACTCAGTCAACCATGGCCAACATCAAATCCGCTCAGAAGCGAATGCGTCAGCAGGCAAAGCGACACGCCCGCAACAAGAGCGCGCGCTCACGCCTGCGCAGTGAAATCAAGAAGTACCGGACTTCGGAAGGCCCCGCGAAGAGCGACCGCCTTCCCGGGACTTATTCGGAGATCGATCACGCCCGCAAGAAGGGCGTGATCCACCCGAACGCCGCGGCGCGCTACAAATCACGACTCGCCAAAGCCGCAAAACGGGAAACGTAAAACCGAAAACGAAACGGTCCGACCGCTCGTTCATCCTTTCCCGTTTTCTGTTTCCCGGCTCTAGAACCCTTCGAGGACGCTCGACACGAGGCTCGCGGCAAAGCGCTCGGCGACCCGGTCGATCGCCTCGTTTTCACGGTCTGCGTAGGAAGCGGCGCTCGCGGGGAGTGTGTAGTTCTCGCGAAAAGTGTACGCCGGGTTTTCCCACAGGACCTTCTCGTCCGGCAGCGTCTTCAGCGCCACCCGTGCAGTAACGGCAACCTGGTACTCCTTCGCCCGGCCCGCGTCGTCGAACGCCACGGGATAGAGGTCGAACTGCGTCACGGCGCCGGAAAGTTCCGCATCGGCTCCCCGCGAGTCGGCGCGAACCTCGAAGCGTCCACGGGTGGCGAGCTCGCGCGCGACCTCACGCGACACACGTTGCTCGACACCGACCCGAGACGTCTCGTTCGCCAGAGTTTCGAACCGAATCACCTTGAGCCCGGCGGGCAACGTCGAGCCCCGGCCGACGAGCGTGTAGCCGCACCCGGAGAGCAGAGCCGTCGCGATGACGATTGCCGGAGCCGGCTCGATGATACGAGAACGCGGGCGCCTCAACGGACGACCAGGTTGAGCAGCCGATCGGGGACGTAGACCGCCCGGGTGATCTCTTTGCCTTCGACCCAGGGACGAATCTTCTCGTTCCGGCGCGCCAGCGCGACGGCCGCCGCCTCGTCCTCGCCGCGTTCGACGTCGAGCTTCCCGCGCACCCTCCCGTTGACCTGAACGACCAGCGTCACGCGCGAAGTCATCGCGAGCTCCGGGTCGAACTTCGGCCACGGGGTCTCGAGCAGGAAAGGCCGCTCGCCCAGGCGCTCCCACCATTCCTCCGTCAGGTGCGGAGCGACCGGATGAAGGAGCTTCAGAAGCGTCTTGGTCGCGCGGACCAGCGTTTCCTCAGCCTCCGAGCGAGAGTCGAAGGCCTCCGCGATCGCGCGCTGGAACTCCATGAGCGCCGCGACGGCGGTGTGGAAGTGGAACCGCTCCGCATCCTCGGTGACCCGCCGGATCGTGCGGTGCTCGAATCGAGTCAGAGGTGTATCGGCCGCGTCGCGCTGCCCCGCGGCCTCCCGGGTCATCGTGTGCACGCGGCAGCACAGGTCGTGCACGCGGTTCAGGAATCGGAAGGCGCCGACGACTCCCTCCTCGGACCACTCCGACTCCTTCTCGGGCGGTCCGATGAAGAGCGTGTAGAGCCGCACGGTGTCCGCCCCGAAGCGCGCAATGAGCTCGTCCGGCGAGACGGTATTGCCCCGCGACTTCGACATCTTTTCGATCTTGCCGGTCGCCGGGTTCAAATTCGTGATCATCCCCTGGTTGAAAAGCCTTTCGAACGGCTCCTCGAGATTCACGAGGCGCAGGTCTTTCAAGACCCGACAAACGAAGCGCGCGTAGAGCAGATGGAGGATCGCGTGCTCGATCCCGCCGACGTACTGATCGACCGGCATCCAGCGCTCCGCCCGCTCGGAGTCGACCATTCGCTTTTCGTCGTGCGGATTCAAGAAGCGCAGGTAGTACCAGGACGAGTCCACGAACGTGTCCATGGTGTCGGTCTCTCGCCGCCCCTCGCCGTCGCACGAGGGACACGTGGTCTCGACGAAATCTCTCGACTTCTCCAGCGGATTCCCCTCCGCCCCCCGAAACTCGACGTCCTCCGGAAGGAGAACGGGCAGATCGTCGTCCGGCACCGGGACGACGCCGCACTCGCGACAATGGATTGCGGGTATCGGCGTCCCCCAGTACCGCTGCCGCGAGATCAGCCAGTCGCGAAGGCGGTAGCCGATCTTCCCCTTCCCCAGTCCCTTTTGCTCGATCCACTCGACCGCGCGGCGTACCGCCTCCGGGCCGCACGGCGTTCCGTTCCATTCGCCCGAGTTGTAGAGGAAGCCGACGTGCGGCACCGCTGCCGTCATTACATCGGGGTCCAGCTCTCCTTCTTCGGTCCGATAGACCGGTCGGATCGGGAGCCCGAATCGGCGAGCGAATTCGAAGTCCCGCTGGTCATGCGCCGGAACGCCCATGATCGCGCCCGTGCCGTACTCCGGCAGGACGAAGTTCGCCAACCACACCGGAATCGGCTCGCCGGTGGCGGGATTCAACGCCACGAAGCCCGTGTCGAGTCCCTCCTTGACGCCGCTCTCGGCCTCGCGATCGAGGCGCGACTCGCGGCGCACCTTCTCGACGAATTGTTCGATCGCGGCGCGCTTCCCCGATCGCGCGGCGAGCTGTGCCACGGCCGGATGCTCCGGCGCCAGAGCGAGGAAAGTCGCGCCGAAGAGCGTATCGGGTCGTGTCGTGAACACCGGGATCGGCTCCGCGAGCGCTTCGATGCGGAAGGAGATCTCGGCCCCTTCGGACCGGCCGATCCAGTTGCGTTGCATGGTCTTCACGCGCTCGGGCCAGTCGGTCAGCGTCTCGAGTCCTGCGAGCAGCCTCTCGGCGTAGTCCGTGACCCGGAAGAACCATTGCGTCAGGTCGCGGATCTCGACCAAGTCGTCCGAACGCTCGCACCGGCCGTTCACGACCTGCTCGTTGGCGAGCACGGTGCGACAGCCCGGACACCAGTTCACCGCCGCGGTCTTGCGGTACGCCAACCCCCGTTCCCACATCCGCAGGAAAAGCCACTGGTTCCAGCGGTAGTAGGAGGGTTCGCAGGAGGCGAGCTCCTTGGACCAGTCGTACAGCAGGCCGAGCGACTCGAGCTGCTCCTTCATCCGGGCGATGTTGGCGAGCGTGTACTCGCGCGGATGAACTCCGCTCTGGATTGCCGCGTTTTCCGCCGGGAGGCCGAACGCGTCCCATCCCATCGGGTTCAACGCCTTGCGGCCCGCCATCCGCTCGCGGCGATAGAGAGCGTCTCCGAGGATGTAGTTGCGTCCGTGCCCCACGTGGAGCCGGCTCGCCGACGGATAGGGGTACATGTTGAGCATGTAGAACTCGTTGCCCGGAATCGACGTGTCCACCTCGGCAACGTGGTCTTCCGCCCAGCGGCGCTGCCACTTCGGCTCGATTGAAGCGGCGTCGTAGCGATCGTTCACAAGACGATCGTAAAGCGTAAAAGGTGAAACGTAAAACGAAGGAGTACGCAGACCTGGCGGTTTACGTTTGACGTCTCAGGGCTCGGTTTGTCGAATCCGGAGCCGGACCTGGCCAGCCATGATGCTGCGATACCCGAGATGGCCGTTCAGCGACACCGGCACCAGGCGCAATCCGCGTGGCCTCGCGTAGGCGCGCCGGCCGAACGGGAGATACCGCGCGTCGATTCCGTTGACCGAAGCGCTCGGGTCGGAGAAGACGTAACCGCGGTCGGGATAGTGAACCTCGATCCACCGATGATAGGCACCGCCGATCGCGGCGTCGTACCCGGCCGAGCCGGGCTCGCTGCGGAGGATCCCCTGAACGGTTCGGGCGGAGATCCCGACGCGACGAAGCAGGTCGACGGCGAGCTCCGACAGGCCGACGCAGTTGGCGTGGCGCTCCGCGAAGACGGCAGACGGTTCCTGGCGGCGCACGCGGTCCGGGTCGTAACGGACGAATGCGGCGAGCCCGGCGAGGATTCGCTCGACCGCTCGCGCCTGCGTGGGTGCGCCACGCGCGAACCGATCGGCGAAGGCATCGCGCGCGGGCGCAGCGGACAGCGCGCGGTCGCGCGGGTGGCCCGTCGGGTAAGGTGCCCGACTCTCGAGCGGCGAGTCGCTGACGCGCACCGCGAGGTCGATCGATCCGCCCGATGTTGGGGAAACGGCGAGCGAGTAGCCGTCGTTGTCGTACTGCTCGAAGAGACGGGCCGCTTCGCCTTCGCCGCGGTAACTCGCGACCTGGTCCCCGGCCGCCGCGGAGGTGACGACCGCCAACGCGGCGAGGAGGACGACCAGCCGCCGGGTCACGAGCCGGAGAGGCCGGTTCGACCGGACTTCAAGACGCCGTCGAGAATTCCGTTGATGAACTGCGAGGAGCGCGGCGTCGAAAAGCGCTTCGCGATCTCGAGAGCTTCGTCGATGACGACCGGCCGCGGAGTTTCCGGCTCATGCAGGAGCTCGAAGAGGGCCATTCGCAGGATGTTCCGGTCCACGATCGGCATGCGCATCAGGCGCCAGTGATCCGCCTGGTGCGAGATGATCGCGTCGAGCGCATCGCGGTGCTCGAGCGTTCCGGAGACGAGCCGCTTGGTGAAGCTGCGGGTCCCTTCGGACGCGTTCCTCAAATCCTGGGATCGCTGAAACATGTCGTCGGGCGTCGTTCCGGCGACGTCGTGCTCGAAGAGCATCTGAAGCGCGAGCTCGCGCGCCTTCCGCCGAGCTCCCACGTCACTTCTTCCGCAGGCGGCGGCGCAGGTTCGCCATCTCGATCGCCGCCTCCGCGGCCTCGGCCCCCTTCGAGACGCGGCTTCGCGCTTGCTCCATCGTGTCGCACGTCAGCAGCCCGAAGCCGATCGGGATTCCGGTCTCGGCGGAAAGGGCCGCGAGGGCGTTCGCGACCGCGTGGCCGAGCACTTCGTGGTGGCTCGTCTCACCCCGGACGATCGCACCCACCGCGATCAGGGCGTCCGGCTTTTCGCTATCGAGCACCGCCCGCGCGGCGGCCGGCAGCTCGAAGGCGCCGGGCACGCGGACCAGCACCGCATCCTCCGCACGCGCGCCATTGCGCTCCAGAACTTCGAGCGCCGAAGCGAGCAGCGCTTCGCTCACCGTTGGATTCCAGCGGGCGCAGAGGATACCGACCTTCAAGCCCCGGGCGTCGAAGCTTCCCGCGCGCTCCCGGGGCGCGAAGGTTGGACTCACGCGACGCACGGCTCGATTGCTCAAGGATCGATCCCTCTTCGAGAGAAAGCGATTCTAACCCGGCGGGTAACGGTCGGAGAATAGCCGCTCGAGGCGAGGCTCTTCGCCGAAGCTCCGCGCGTAGCGCGCGCCGAACTCTTCCGGTCCGTAGCGTTGCGGCTGCGGGCCGAGCGTTTCGAGCACGATCGCCGCGGCGACGCTCCCGATGCGTCCCGCGATCTCCCAAGAAACGCCGATCCGAATCCCCCGCAGCAGACCGGCACGGTATGCGTCGCCGACACCGGTCGGGTCGATCGCCGGTTGCTCGAGTCGAGCCGCCGGAATCTCGTAGCTTTCCCGTTCACGCGGTCCGGCGACGGAGATCGTAGAACCGTCGGCGCCGTGCGTCACGACGAGGACGGGCACCCGTTCCTGGAGCCGTTCGCGGGAGAGCCCGGTCTTCTGCCGGAGAATCCCGAATTCGTAGTCGTTGGTGATGAGCAGGAAGGCGCCCTCGATTCCGGAGAGGAGGTCTTCTCCGGAGAGCCGCGCGACCTGCTGGCTTGGGTCGTAAAGAAAAGGAATCCCGAGCTCGCGAGATTCCGACGCGTAGCGAGCCATGGCGTCCGGATCATTCGGTGAGATGACGATGAACGCTGCGTCGTCGGCCACCGTCCCCGCGAGCGTCAGGTCGCGCGCGCGAGCCATCGCGCCCGTATAGAAAGAAGCGAGCTGGTTGTTGTCGCGGTCCGTCGAGACGAAGAACGACGCGGTGAAGAGATCCGGGTCGAGAACGAGTGAGGACACGTCGACGCCTTCGCGGGCGAGCCAGTCGCGGTATTCGGCGGCGTCCCGCCCGGCGGTCGCGAGGAGCAGAGGGCGCTCTCCCAGGAGCGCGAGCCCATACGCGATGTTCGATCCGCAGCCGCCGGGGACGCGCCGCATCTCGTCGACGAGAAACGAGACCGAGAGACGGTCCATGCGATCCGGAACCAGGTGCTCGACGAACCGTCCCGGGAAACGCATGAGGTAATCGAACGCGACGGACCCCGTCACGACGATCCGTCCCGTCTCCGGCAGCGGAAGCGGCCTCGAAGAAGATCGCGTCACAGATACTTTCCGAGGAGAGGCTCGAGGCGCCTTAGCGTCTCCGGCGGAATCGTCTTCTCCTCGGTCAGGATGGCGAACTCAAGCGCCCGCCGGCACGAGCAGTCTCGGTTCGGGGCGACGCGCGCGACCGCCTCACGCATCGTCCCGCGCGCCGCAGCTGCGTTCTCCCGGAGGATTGCAACGACGGTCTCGACCGACACGGCGTCCTCCGAGTCCCGCCACGAATCCCAATCCGTCACGAGAGCGAGCGTCGCGTAGCAGATCTCCGCCTCGCGAGCGAGCTTCGCCTCCGTCAAGTTCGTCATGCCGATGACATCCGCGCCCCAAGAGCGATACAGGAGCGACTCCGCGCGAGTCGAGAACTGCGGGCCCTCCATGCAGACGTAGGTTCCGCCGCGCCGGGTGGTGAGGTGAGCCGCCGCGGCGGCTTCTTCGAGCGCGGCGGCGAGAGCCGGACAGACCGGCTCCGCAAACGAGACGTGAACGACGATGCCGTCGCCAAAGAACGTATCGGGACGATGCCGGGTCCGATCGATGAACTGGTCAGGTATAACCGCCTGCCGGGGAGCGTGCTCCTCTTTCAGGCTTCCCACGGCGGAGGCGGAAAGGAGCGCGTCACAGCCGAGCGCTTTGAAACCCCAGATGTTCGCCCGGTAGTTGATCTCCGTCGGCGAGAGGCGGTGCCCTCGCCCGTGGCGAGAGAGAAACGCGACCGGTACTCCCGACAACAGGCCGGTGAAGTAGGAGTCGGACGGTGAGCCGAATGGCGTCTCGACGACCTCTTCGGAGAGCTCCTCGATCGCGGAGAGATCGTAGACGCCGCTGCCGCCGATCAGACCGACCCGATCCCTCAGACCGGCGCCTCCTCGAGCGTCGTTCGGTGCTCTTCGACGGCACCGACGACCCTTTCGGCGAGCGCGAGAGCGTCGCGACCATCTGCCCCCGATACGATCGGACGGCTGCCTTCGGCGACCGCGCGACGGAAGTCCGCGAGCTCTCTCGCGAGCGGTTCCTCGCGAGAGACCGGGACGGAAATGGGGACGATCTCCGCGCGCCCCGATTCGCGCGCGAGGCGGTAGGCGGACACGCTCTGCGACTGCATGTCGACGGACACGTAGATCGACGGAGCGAACACGCGGCACTTGCGCACCTTTTCGGTCGAGACCCGCGAGGCCGTCAGGTTTGCGATGCACCCTCCCTCGAAGGCGAGCCGGGCGTTTGCAATGTCGAGCTTGCCGGTGAGCACGGGAACGCCCGCTGCCCGAATCTCCCGCACGGGTCGAGCCACGAGCGCCGAAACGATCTGCAGGTCGTGGATCATGAGGTCGAGGACGACGTCCACGTCGAGGCTTCGTGCCGTAAAGACGCCGAGCCGGTGCACTTCGACGAAGCGCGGGGACTCGGAGATCTGGAGTGCCGCCTCGATCGCCGGGTTGTAGCGCTCGACGTGCCCCACGAGGAGGACGCGGTCCGCCCGGCGCGCGCGAGAGAGAAGGTCATCGGCCTCCGCGACGGTCGCGGCGATCGGCTTTTCGACGAGCACGTGGAGTCCGCGGTCGAGAAAGAACCCCGCGATCTCGCAGTGCGTGACGGTCGGGGTAGCGACGACGACCGCCTCGGCCTGCTCGGCCACGGCCTCGAGGGTGGGGAGGATGGGAAGCGAGAACTCGCGCGCGACCTCTTCCGCGCGGCCGGGATGGTGGTCGTAGACGCCGACCACCCTGACGCCGGCGAGCGAGGCGGCCACGCGCGCGTGATGACGGCCGAGGTGACCGACTCCGACGACCGCGAGACGGACTTCCCGGGTGGTCAAGCCCCGTTCCTCACCGGTGAAATCCCCTCTTGCTATCGCGGATAAACGTCACGAGCTCGTCGACGGCCGGCACGCCCACGATCTCCTTCTCGATCCTCTCGATCGCCTGGGTCGTGTTGAGCTTCGATTTCACGAGGAGGCGGTAGGCCTTCTGGAGCGCGGCGATCGCCTCCTCCGAGAAGTCCCATCTCTTCAGGCCAATGGTATTGATCCCATACGTCTTCGCGTCGATTCCGTCGGTCTTGCAGAACGGGAGAACGTCCTGGCGGCACTGCGCGAACGCGCCGACGAACGAGCAGCGACCCACCCGCACACCCTGATGCACCGCGGCGAACGCGGAGAGGATCGCGCGGTCCCCGACCTCCACGTGCCCGGCGAGGGACGCGCAGTTGGCGAAGACCGTCGCTGAGCCGACCTGGCAATCGTGCGCCACGTGCGCTCCCGCCATGAAGTAGTTGTGGTCGCCGATTACCGTCTCGCCCCGGCCCGTCGAGGTCCCCCGATGAACCGTCGAGAACTCGCGGAAGACGTTGCGGCTTCCCACGAGGAGACGCGTGCGCTCGCCGCGGTACTTCAAGTCCTGCGGCTCGAAGCCGAGAACGGCGTGCGGAAAGATGCGATTGTCCTCACCGAAGACGGCGGGCCCTTCGAGCTGGGCGTGCGACCCGACGAAAGTCCCGCGGCCGATGTCGACTTCGTCTCCAACGACGGCATATGGCTCAATTCGCACTCCCTCGCCGAGCCGCGCGCCCGGAGAGATGACGGCGGTCGAATGGACTTCGACGCTCACGGCCGCTCGACGAAGCTCGAGAGCAGCTCCGCCTCCACACAGAGTGCCCCATCGACTTTCGCGATCGCGCGGCACTTCGAGATTCGACTCTTGATCGAGACCATCTCGACTTCGATGACGAGCTGATCGCCGGGGACGACGGGCCGGCGGAACTTGCACCGATCGATTCCGGTCAGGAAGATGAGCTTCCGGTCGCGATCGGGCATGCTCGCCAGCAGTCCCACGCCGCCGACCTGCGCCATCGCCTCGACGACGAGCACGCCGGGCATCACGGGATTTCCGGGAAAGTGGCCCTGGAAGAACTCTTCGTTGTAGGTCACGTTCTTGATTCCGACGACCCGCTTGCCCGGCTCGACCTCCAGGATCCGATCGACGAGCAGGAAGGGATAGCGGTGAGGGAGGATCTTCAGGATCTCGGCGATTCCGATCTCCAGGATGGACCTCCTTTCTCGATGTCTGCGAGACGCCGTTCGATCTCCTCGAGCCGGCGCACCAGCTCGGGGAGCCGCGCGACGAGAGCGGAACGACGAAGGAAGTCGCGGTGCGGCGCCGCGGGCATCCCGGAGACCACGGCCCCCGGGGGAACCGAGCCGGTGACCCCGGCCTGGCCCGTCGCAATCGCGCCCTTGCCGACGGTGACGTGGTCATTGACCCCGACCTGTCCGGCGAGCGTGGCGCGGTCCTCGATGCGCGCTGAGCCGGCGATCCCGACCTGACCGCAGAGCACCGCGTCTTCCCCGACGACCACGTTATGGCCGATCTGCACGAGGTTGTCGATCTTCGTGCCGCGCCCGATTCGGGTCTCTCCGAGCATCGCCCGATCGATCGCGGAGTTGGCTCCGATCTCCACGTCGTCGCCGATCCGCACGATGCCGACCTGCGGGATCTTGCGGTGGGCCTTGCCGTCCCAGACGTATCCGAATCCGTCCGAGCCGACGACCACACCCGCGTGGAGGACACATCGGGACCCGACGACGCAGCGTTCCCGCACAACGACGTTGGGGTGGAGGACGCAGTCGTCGCCGATCTCCGCTCCCTCGCCGACGTAGGCGCCTTCCGAGATCCGAGCGCGGTCACCGATGCGCGCATCCGCGGCGACGGTCGCGCCGGCAGCGACGGAGGACCCCTTCCCGATCCGCGCGCTGGCGTGGACACGCGCGCCGCGCGCCACGCCCGACGGGTGTCGAGGCTTGGGAGATCGGAGCTCGAGCCACCGAGCGAGGGCGAGGACCGGCGAGTCGACGACGACGGCCGCCCGGCCTGCCGCCGCCTCCTCCGAGACAGCCAGAAGAGCTCCCGCGCGAGTGGCGCGCGCCCCGGCCACACGCCGATCGCCGACCACGAAGGAGAGGTCCCGTGGGCCCGCGTCGTCGAGGGATCGGACACCGAAGAGCCGCAGCTTCGGGTCGCCCACGACGCGCCCGCCAACGGCGGCTGCGAGCTCGGCGAGCGTGAAAGAGGACGGACGCGGAGAACGGTCCCGCGCCCGAGACGCCGGGCGTCTGCGCGTTTTCTCTCGGGATGGCACGCGGGAGGGGATAGTACCTAAAGCGAAAGAGCCCCGCTTCCAGGACTCTTTCGTGTTACTTAACCCGCGCCCCGGGTCCCGGCTCAGGACGGCTTCTTGGTGGGCGCCGGGGCAGGAGCCGCCACTGCCGGGGGCGACCCCGAAGGACTGCCCTTCGCGGCCGCGGGGGGTGGAACCGCGACGGTCGTGTTGAAACGCTTCAACACGTCATCGGTGATGTCCGCCGCGTCGTCCGCGAAGACCAGACCCGACTGGAACTTGTTGAAGATCAGCGTATAGCCGCGCTCCTTGCCGAGCTGGCTGATGATCGGGAAGACGCGGCGCTCGAGATCGGCGAGCTCCTTCTTCTGGGCCTGATCGAGATCTCGGCTCGCCTTCTCCTGGAAGCTCTTGTAGTCGATTGACTTCTCGTTGTACTGCTTCTGCAGCTGCTCCCGCTTCTCGTCGGAAAGAGACTGACCCTGGTTGGCGAGCTTCTGTTCGATGTCCCGAAGCTCTTTCTGC